>DASVWD010000249.1 GCA_036389795.1 Longimicrobium sp. | reverse complement strand
CGCCTTCCTGGCCGCGGCGGACGGCGGCGTGATCGTGCCCGCGCACATCCTGCGCGCCACCCGCCGCGAGTTCGAGAAGATCGGCAAGCTGTGGGACGAGGCGGCCCTCACCCGCGGGAGGCGGTGAGGGGCCGCGCGGCGGAGTGGGAGGTGGCGGCGCGGAGCGGGGCACGCACCCGGCCCCGCCCGTCGCCGCGCGCGCCCTCCGCCCCGCGGCCGGGCTCGCCGGAGCTCCTGCAGCGGCAGATCGGCATGCGGGCCTTCCGCGCGGCCGCGCCGAGCGCCCTCCGCGCGCCGGCCGTCCAGCCGAAGCTCGCCGCCGGGGCGGTGAACGACCCGTACGAGCGGGAGGCCGACCGCGCCGCCGCCGCCATCCTCCGCGCGTCCTCCGCCGACCTGCATGGTCCGCGGTCCGCGCCGGCCGCGACGATCCAGCGGATGCCGTCCGGGAGCCCGGTGGCCACCACCAGGACCGGCGTCGCGCTCCCCTCGGGCGGGGGCCGGCCCCTCTCCGGCGCCACGCGCGCGTTCATGGAGCCGCGCTTCGGCGCGGACTTCTCCGGCGTGCGGGTGCACGAGGGGCCGGCGGCCGCGCGCGCGGCGGGCGAGCTGGGCGCGCGCGCGTTCGCCTGCGGCGGCGGCGTGTGGCTGGGACGCGGCGCCCGCGAGGGCGACCGCGCCCTCATGGCCCACGAGCTCGCGCACGTGGTGCAGCAGGGCGCCGCGCCCGCGCGGTCTGACGCGTCGACCGTGGCGGTCACGCGGTCGGCTCCGGCCGGCCTCGTCCAGCGGCAGGCGGCCCCGGGCGGCGGGACGCAGGTGCTGGAGATCCCCGTCACCTTCGAGGCGCGGGAGGTGGCGCCGCCGCCGGGGGCCGGCGCCGGCGGGTCGCTGGTGGGGGCGGGGATGGCGGGACACGTGCTGGCCAGCGGCGACCTGGGCTGGCTCCCCCCGCGCCAGGCCGCCGGCCGCGTGCTGAGCCCGTCGTACTGGTCGCCGATGGTGCCGCGCGCGGGGCAGGTGACGCTGGACCGGATGGTGAACGAGCTCCCGCGCGACCTGGCGCCGTACGTGGAGGCGGAGCTGGCCGCCCGGCGCGCGGGGGGCACCCGGCCGCTGGCGTTCGCCGGCCGCAGCTTCCCGGACGTGACGGGGAACGCGCGGCGCGTCTTCACCGAGGCGGAGGTGATGGCGATCCCCGAGCTCGTCCGCCGCTTCAACACCGCGCCGGGCTCGCTCACCGCCGCGGAGCTGTCGGTGCTGCGCGACGCGGCGGCCGTGCACATCTCGGGGACCACGGCGGGCTCGCCGTTCGCCTCGTACATGGTGCCCGACTCGCCCGCGCCCGGGGTGGGCAGCCGCCTGTACCGCGTGCGCGTGGAGCTGCCGGCGGCGGGCGCGCTCGACGTCTCCCGGCCCAACGCGTTCAACCAGCAGGGGCTGCTGGACCGCATCACGAACGTGGAGGAGGCGGAGTTCATGGTCGCGGCGGGGGAGCGCCCCCGCATCGTGGCCGTGGAGCGCGCCGCCGCGGCCGAGTCGTCGTTCCTGATGCGCAACGCCGGCCGGATCCGCTGGGCGGGGCGCGTGGTGGCCGTGGCGGGCCCCGCCGTCTCCGCGTACCGCATCGCCACGGCCGCGCCGGAAGAGCGCGCCGCGGTGGTCGGCGAGGAGGCGGGCGGGATGGCGGGCGGCGCGGCGGGGACGTCGCTGGCCGTGGCGGGGTGCGTGGCCTTCGGCATCGCCTCGGGCGGGATCGGGCTCTTCGTCTGCGGGCTGGTGGGCGGGGTCGCGGGCGGCGTGCTGGGGAGCGCCGCGGGGGGCGCGCTGGTGCGCTCGGCGGAGTCGTCGGGCCGCGGCCGGGGCGAGTGCCCGTCGTGCCACGCCCTGCAGCGCCAGTGGCAGGCGCGGGGCGCGTGGCCCCCCGCGCCGCCGACCCCGGGCTCCCTCACGCCGGGGGAGATGCGCCGCCTGCAGGGATGGCTGGGCCCGGCGTCCGCCCCCGCCGCGTCGGGCGCCGCATCGCCCGCCGCGCGCTCGGCCACTGGGTCGCTCACCCCGGACGACGTCGCCCGCCTCTCGGCGTGGCTCTCGGAGAGCGAGGGCCGCGCCGCGACCACCGCGCCGTCCGCGCCCACGCCCGCCGAGAGGCTGCGCCTCCAGGAGTGGCTCGGCGCGGGCTCTGGCGGCGGGTCCCGCCCCGCGCTGTCGCCCGAGGAGATGCGGGTGCTGGAGGAGTGGATCCGCTCCACGGGAGGAGGCCGCCGATGACCCGGACCGCCGCCCGGCCGCGGTGAGCGCCGCCGTACTTCCATCATCCGTTCCCGAGGACCCCGGCCGATGGCCTTTCCCAACGCACCCCGCGTCCTGCGCGGCGCCTTCGTGGAGTACGGGCTCTCCCTGCCCCCGCTCTTCGTCGTCTTCCAGTTCAACCCGGTGGAGCTGTCGCGCAGCCGCAACCTGTCGTTCGGCTCGCCGGACCAGGCCATGTACACGCCGCCCGTCACCGACGCCGCGGGGCAGGCGGTGCCGCGCGCCATCCCGTTCCAGAACGCCCTGCGGGCGTGGCACCAGGGCAAGTCGGACCTGATGGAGATCCGCAACCAGCAGCAGGTGCGGGTGGAGGAGGAGACGCTGAGCTTCGACATCCGGCTGGACGCGAGCGACAAGCTGGAGGCGGGCGACCCGATCGCCACCCGCTTCGGCGTGCTGCCGCAGCTCTCCACCCTGGAGATGATGATGCAGCCCAAGAGCGAGGGCGTGCTGGGGCAGGCCCTGTCCGCCCTGTCGCCCGCCGGCTCGTACAGCTTCACGGGCTCGCCCAACCCGCCGCTCGTCCTCTTCATCTGGGGGCGGCGGCGGGTGCTGCCGGTGAACATCAACAGCCTGAGCATCCGCGAGACCGAGTTCAGCACGGTGCTGGACCCCGTGCGCGCCACCGTCTCGGTGAGCCTGACGGTGATCGAGGGGAAGAACGCCGCGCACACGTACTCCACGGTGCTCAAGGAGGCGCAGGCCGCCCTGAACCTGGCCGGCGTCGCGGAGCTGGCCAACGTCGTCATCCCCGGGTAGCGCCGCATGTTCTCGCGCATCTCCCGCTACCGCGACCTCCCCGACGTCGTCACCGTCGACGCCCGGGGCCGGGCCGTGCGCTCGCGCAGCCTGCGCCTGGCCGAGCCCGTGGACGGCGTGCTGGTGCACACCCTGGAGGAGGGCGACCGGCTGGACCACCTGGCCCAGCGCTACTACGGCCAGCCCCGCTCCTGGTGGCGCATCGTCGACGCCAACCCGGAGTTCCTCTCCCCCCACGCCCTGGTGGGGCGCGAGCCGCGCGGCAGCGTCGTGGTCCCCCTGGAGTGGACCGGCGCCGCGCCGCCGTGGGCGGACCTGCTGCGCGCGCTGCGCGACACGCCGGGGGTGGAGGCGGCGGCCACGGGAACGCCGGCCGCCGGCGAGGCCTCGGCCGAGGCGCTGCAGGGCGCGGCGGCCTTCACCCTGGCGCCCACGCTGGTGCCGGAGCTCCAGGCCAGCGCCCGCGCGCAGCGGCTCACCCCGGCGCTGGACGCGGCGCTGCGCGCGAAAGGCGTCCAGCTGACCGACGTCCGCATCGAGACCCCGGACCCCGCCCGCTGGCGCGTCACCGACCTGCGGACGCGCCGCGTGCGCCTGGCGCGGCTCTCGGCGGGCCCCGAGCTCACCGTGTACGACGTCGCCCTTCGCCACCGCTGGGCCGTGGAGGTGGCCTTCAACCGCCTGGTCCTGGAGCCGGCCGACGTGCCGAAGGTGGCGGAGCGGCTGGGCTTCGTCGTGGGCCCCCCGCGCGAGCTGCGCCGCATCGGCGCGCCCGTGGCGGTGCCGCCGCGCCCGGTCTGAAGGGGGGCCGGCCGTGGCGCGCGAGAGCGTGGTGCTGGAGATCGGCGGGAGCGAGGCGGACGACCTCTACCCCGACCTGGCCGCCGTGGAGGTGGAGACGGGCGACGACGCGCCGGCCACCTTCCGGCTCCGCATCGCCGTCTCGCGCGACGCCGGGGACGGCGCCTGGAGCTACCTGGACGAGGAGCGCTTCCGGGTGTGGAGCGAGGTGTCGGTGCGCGTGGGGTTCGAGGGCGGGGGGACCGAGGAGGTGGTGAGCGGCTACGTCACCCGCGTGCGCCCGTGGTTCGACGCCGACCCTGGGCGCTGCGCGCTGGAGGTGGAGGGGATGGACGCCAGCGTGCTGCTGGACCGCGAGGAGAAGCTCAAGGACTGGCCGGGGAAGAAGGACAGCGACATCGCCCGCGAGGTGCTCTCCGCGTACGGCCTCTCCGCCCAGGTGGAGGAGACCGACGTGGTCCACGAGGAGGCGCTCTCCACCATCATCCAGCGGGAGACCGACCTGGAGTTCCTTAAGCGGCTGGCCCTGCGCAACGGCTTCTCCTGCTGGGTCGAGGGGCGGACGGCCCACTTCGGCCCCGTGCCCGCGGACGCGGCGCCCCAGCCCGTGCTGGCGGCGCACTTCGGGGGGGAGACCAGCCTGGCCTGGTTCGCCCCCGTGGTGGACGCCCTGCGCCCGGCCGAGGTCTCCATGTTCCAGCTGGACCGGCTGACCCGCGACGTGCTCTCGGCCGACGCCGCCTCGTCCGCGCGGCGGCCCCTGGGGCGGATGGACGCGTCGGCGCTGCTTCCCGGCGGGGTGGACCCCGGCAAGGTCTACGTGGCCCGCAACGCCGCCACCGGCGCGCCGGAGATGACCGCGCTCTGCCAGGGCGTCTTCGACGAGGGCAGCTGGTTCGTCACGGCCGAGGGGCAGACGCGCCCCGCCGCCTACGAGCACGTGCTGAAGCCGCGCGGGCTGGTGACGGTGAAGGGGGTGGGCGAGAGCTACAGCGGGGTGTGGTACGTGTCGTACGTGCGGCACACGCTCGACCGCGACGGCTACACCCAGTTCTTCCGCCTGCGGCGCGACGCGCTCCTTCCCACGGGCGCCGAGGACTTCGGGGCCGCGGCCGGCCTGGGGCTGCTGTAGGGGGCGCCGTGGACCTGGAGCGGGTGGTGGCGCGGCTGGCGCACGAGGTGGAGCGCCGCTTCCACGGCAAGTACCGCGGGATCGTGGTGGACGTGGAAGACCCGGAGATGCTGGGGCGCATCAAGGTGCAGGTCCCCAGCGTGCTCGGCGACCAGGTCTCCACCGGGTGGGCGATGCCCTGCGTCCCCTACGGCGGCGAGGCGAACCGGGGCTTCCTCTTCGTCCCCGAGGTGGGCGCGGGGGTGTGGGTCGAGTTCGAGGAGGGCGACCTGGAGTTCCCCGTGTGGGTGGGGACCTTCTGGAGCAAGCCCGGCGGGACGACGGACCTGCCGAAGCCGAACGGGCCGGACGGCGCGGAGGAGGAGGTCCAGTCGCCGCCCACCCGCAAGATCATCAAGACGGCCAAGGGGCACACCCTGCAGTTCGAGGACAAGGACGGCGAGGAGCGCATCGTCCTCTGGGAGGCCACCCACTCGCACGTCATCAGCCTCGACGAGGCGGGGGTGACGGTGACCGACGGCTCGGGGAACTCGATCAAGACCACCGAGGACGGGATCTCCGTCCTGGACGCGAACGAGAACTCCGTGGAGACGACGGCGGACGGGATCGTGGTGACCGACGCCAACGGGAACACGGTGGAGATGACGGCCGACGGCATCGTCCTCACCGACGCGACGGGGAACGTGGTGCGGATGACGTCCAGCGCCTTCGACCTGGTCGCCAAGGTCCCCTTCACCCTGGACGCGTCGGGGCAGCCGATCGTGCTGAAGGGGAGCACCATCGACCTCAACAAGGCGTGAAGCCGTGCCCAAGCTCGCGGTGGTGGAGAACGACAAGGTCGAGGGGACGGACAAGCACAACGTGACGGGGAACGCCACCAACCCCGCCGCGCCGCCGCCCACGGTGCCGTACGTGGGCGTCGGCGACTTCGACTACAAGGGGAAGATGACAGACGGGCTGAGCGACTTCGTGAAGATCGGCGGCAAGCCCGTGGCGACGGTGCAGAGCAAGAGCTCGCTCGACCCCGGGCAGACGGCGCCCGGGGGCGGCCACCACCCCACCGGGGGGAAGAACTGGCTGCCGCCCGCGCCCGCGCCGATCCCCACCACGCTCTCCATCCCCGAGCCGATCGGCGAGGGGCGGCCCAGCGCCGTCTCGGGGAGCACGTTCGTGAAGGTGGGCGGGCAGAAGCTGCTGCTGGACGGGGACAAGATCGACACCTGCGACGGATTGGGCGTCCCCATGAACTCCACGGTCACGGCGGAGGGGCAGTCCTTCGTCTCCTGCTCGGCATAGGAGGACGCGGATGGCGACGGCGGTGACGGCGGGACCCGCGGCGCGGCGGTCGTTCCCGTTCCCCTTCGTCCCCGACCTCGGGGGGCGGGTGAGCGCCGAGGGCGGCGACGAGGCGATCCGGGCCAAGATCGTCCAGGTGCTCTTCACGGCGCCGGGCGAGCGGGTGCACAAGCCGGAGTTCGGGTGCGGGCTCTTCCGCCTGGTGTTCGACCCCGCCGACGCGGTGCTGGCCGCGGCCACGGAGTTCACCGTGGGGCAGGCGCTGGCCCGCTGGCTGGCGGACGACATCGTGGTGGACGCGGTGCAGGTGGAGGCGGTGGACGCGGGCGTGGCCGTGCAGGTGGCCTACACCCGTAAGTCGGACCTCGCCCGCCAGGCCGTGCGCATCCAGTTCCGGTAGACGGTAGACGGTAGACGGAGGCAGCGGCGGGCGGCGGCCGGTTCGCGGAGGAGCCGGTCGCCGGGAAGGCGGAGCGCGGGGGGCGGGCGGCGGGGGCGGGAAGGGGCAATCACACGCGAGCGGACGAGCATGGCCGAGACCACGCGCACCGGGGGGCAGGGGGCGCTCGACTACCTGGCGCGGGACTACGACAGCCTCCTGCGCTCCATGCGGGAGATGATCCCGCGCAAGCTCCCGGAATGGACGGAGTACGAGTCCGAGGCCGACTTCGGCAACGTGCTCCTGCAGCTGTTCGCCCACATGGGCGACATCCTGAGCTACTACCAGGACCGCGTCGCCGGCGAGGCGTTCCTGGGCACGGCCCGCACGCGCCGGAGCGTCATCCAGCACCTGCGGCTGATCGGCTACCGGCTGGCCACCGCCGCGCCCGCCTCCGCGTCGCTCGACATCGCCTTCCCCGCCACCTGCGAGGAGACGGTGGTGCTGCGCCGCGGCGACGCCTTCGCGACGAAGAGCACGCGCGAGCGCCCCAGCGTGCGCTTCGAGTACACCCCCGAGCAGCCCCTGCTCATCGACTGCAGGGCGCTCGCGGTCGACGACGCCACGGGGAAGAAGCTCTACCGCGGCGTGCCGGTGGAGGAGGGGCGGCTGGTGGAGCGCGAGTTCCTGGGCACCTCCGACGGCACGCCCGACCAGCGCTTCCCGCTCGCCAGCCCGCGGCTCATCCTGCGCTCGCTGGGGCCGGGCCAGGCGATCCACCGCGACCTGGTGGTGCTCACCGAGCTCGGCGGGGTGATCACGGAGTGGACCGTGCGCGAGAGCCTGGCCTTCAGCCGCGCCGACCAGCCGGACGTGGCCGTGGAGGTGGACGAGGACGACCGCGCCGTGGTGCAGTTCGGCGACGGGGCGCTGGGGAAGATCCCCGAGGCGGGCGCCTCCGTCACGGCCACCTACCGGGTGGGCGGCGGCGCGCACGGCAACGTCCCCGCCGGGAGCATCGGCACGGTGGTGGACGCGCCCCAGCTCTCGCTCCTGGCCGCCGACGTCACCAACCCGGCGCCCGCCACGGGCGGCGCCGAGCGCGAGAGCATCGAGCACGCCGTGAGGCACGCCCCCTCGGTCTTCCGGTCGCTCCGCCGCGCCGTCACGGCCGCCGACTACCGCGCCCTGGCCCTGCAGCTGGGCGGCGTGGGGAAGGTGCGCTCCGAGGCCACCAACTGGAACACGGTGACGCTGTACGTGGCCCCCCAGGGCGGCGGCCACGTGAGCGACGTGCTGCAGGCGAGCCTGCTGGCGTACTTCGAGGACAAGCGCCCGATCACCACCACCATCGAGGTGGAGGACGTGGACTACGTGGCCGTGTACGTCACGGCCGAGGTGGGGGTCAAGGGTTACTACTCGGCGGGGCGGGTGAAGGAGCAGGTGGAGCGGGCGGGCGCGGCGCTCCTGGCCTTCGAGAACGTGGACTTCGGGCAGACCGTCTACCTGAGCAAGTTCTACGAGGCGATCGAGAACATCGACGGCGTGGCCTACGTGAACATCACCGAGTTCCGCCGCGGCGACGGGGCCGCGGCCTTCGAGGCCACCGGCAAGCTGGTGATGGGGCCCAACGAGATCCCCACGGCGCCCGGCGACGACCCGGCGTACGCGGCGGGGATCCGCGTGGTGCTCCCCGAGGAGCTCGCCGGGTGATCCGCCTGCGCGCGCTGGCCGCGGAGCCCCACCCGGAGGGGAACCGCATCGACCTGGCCTGGGTGCACCCGGACCCGGCCGGGTTCCCCCGCGTGCGCGTGGTGCGCCGCGAGGGCACGCACCCCACGGCGCCCGGCGACGGCGTGGTGGTGAGCGGGCCGCGCGACGAGCCGTCCTGGGAGCCCCTGCCGGGCGGGGAGCGGGCGTACCGGCTGGCCGACACGGGGCTGCCGGGCGGGCGCGTCTACTACTACGCCCTCTTCCCGTACGACGCCGTCCCCTCCGGCGGGCCGCCGGAGCCGGAGAACCGCGCGGCCTCGCTGGCCGTCGACCCCGCGGGGCACGCGGGGCGGATGGAGGACCTGCTCCCCGCCGTCTACCGCCGCTACGACCAGGCCGCGGCCCTGCGCAACCCCGCGGGGCTGGAGCCGGAGGACCGGGGCAAGGGGCCGCTCCGCCGCCTGCTCGACGTCACGGGGAGCCAGCTGGACCTGCTGCAGGGGCTCGCGCGGGCCCTGCTGGACTCGGCCGACCCCGACCGCGTGGACGGCCGGCTCCTCCCCCTGCTGGCGGAGTGGATCGGCTGGCCCACCGACCACCGGCTGGAGGTGGCCGAGCAGAGGAGCGAGCTGCGCCAGGCGCCGTTCGTCTACCACACGGTGGGGATCATCCCCACCCTGGAGGCCACGGTCAAGCGGGTGCTGGGGTGGGAGAGCCGGGTGAAGGAGTTCGCCCACAACGTGGTGCTCACCAACCACCCGGAGCGGCTGAACCTGTGGGCCCGCGAGCGCAGGGCGGACGGGACGTGGGCGGGCCCGCCCGAGCCCTTCGCGCTGCACGAGGCGTACGAGGGGCGCCCGGCCGCGGCGCGGGCGAACGACGGCACCCTCTGGCTCTTCTTCCACACCCTGCGCAAGGGGCGCTGGGCGGTGTGGACCAAGACGCGGCCCCCCGGCGGCGCCTGGACCCCCAGCCGCCCTCTCTCCGACGGCGACCGCGGGGCCCGGCACCCCGCGGCCGCCCTGGTGGGGACCACGCTGTGGGCGTTCTGGGACACGTACGACCCGGCCGCCGACGCGTGGGCGGTCGAGGCCCGCACCCGCACCGGGAGCGGGGAGTGGACGCCGGGCGCGCTCCCGTGGAGCGGCGCCGCGCCCCGCCGCTGGCCCGCGGCCGCGGCCGACGCCCAGGGCGGGCTCTGGCTCTTCTGGATGGAGCGCGCCGACGGGCGCTGGCGGATGCGCTTCTCCCGCCGGGCGGGGGGCGCGTGGTCGGCCCCGCGCTACCTCCCCGACGGCGCGGGCGTGGAGGCGGACCCGTTCGTCCTGGCCCACCCGGCGGGGCAGGTGTGGCTCCTGTGGGCGCGGCGCGCCGCCGGCCCCGCGCCGGGGCAGACGCGCTGGGAGGTGGCGTACCGGGTGAAGGCGGGGCTGGACCCGTCCGTGTCGGACTGGGGCCCCGTGCGCACCCTCCCCCGGCCGGACCCGGACGCCGACGACCGCGAGCCGGCGGCCCGCTGGGACGGCGCCCGCCTGGAGCTCTTCTGGAGCAGCACCCGCGACCGCAGCTGGTCGGTCTGGCGCGCCATGCTCGACCCCGCGGCCTGGACGTGGGGCGCGGCCGAGGAGGTGACGGGGAACCCGTACACCGAGCGGGCGCCGCTCCCCGTCCCCCTGGACGACGGGGGGACGCTCGTCCTGCACCGCTCCAACCGCGGCGTGGGGTACGCCAGCACCGTCTACGGGGCCACGCGCACCCTGGACCACCGCTACGCCGGCGCCACCAGCGCCGACACCCGCAACGGGCCCAAGTTCGCCCTGCGGGGGAGCTTCGAGGACTTCGCCGCCTACACCTACGACGCGGGGGTCGGGGGGCGGCGCGACGACCGGAACTGGTACGCCCGCGACACGGTGGGCGTGTACCTCACGCCCACGAGCGACGACCCCACCGCGCTGCAGCGGGGGCGGGGCGTCGTCGAGCAGGCCCTCCGGCAGTTCCTTCCCGCGCAGGTGCGGGCCGTCCTGGTCATCGAGCAGGCCCCGTACGCCGAGAAGGTCTACACCTACGACTTCCCGCGCGACCCGGAGCAGCGCCGGATCGGCGAGAACACCTTCGACAACCCGCTCCCCGAGCGCTACCCAGCGGCGCTCGGCGACGGCTACCTGGACGCGGTGCCGGGGTGGAGCTGGATCCGCAGCTGGAGCCCGGCCACCCCGGGGCACCGCACGGTGAACTTCGCCGCCGCGCCCGTAACCACACCGCACCGCACCTGGCACGTCGCCGTGCGGCCGGGAGGATGAAGACGAATGACGACCACCACCCTGAACATCCGCGGCATCTACCGCGACGTGGTCCTGGGCCCCGGCGGGCGCGTGGAGCACGACGGCGGCTGGGTGAAGAACACCATCGTCACCCGCTGCCGGGTGCTGCTCACCGGGTTCATCCGCAACGAGCCCACGGGCGGCATCCAGTACCTGGCCGTGGGCCGGGGGAGCGACACCTGGGACACGGCGGGGATCCCGCCCTCCAACCCCGACGCCACCACCGACCTGGTGCAGCGCTACGCCACCCCGCTCCCGTTCTCCGAGCTGGAGGTGGCGTACCTGGACGCGGCCGACGAGGTGCAGTCCGCCCCGTCGCCCCGGCTGCAGGTGACGGCGACGCTGGGGCCCGGCTACCCGGCCCCGCTCTCCGGCCTGCGCACCTATCCCCTGCGCGAGTTCGGCCTGTTCGGGCGGCTGGGGGACGTGGACTACATGATCAACAGCATCCGGCACCCCGTGATCCACAAGGACGAGGCGGCGACGCTGATCCGCGTGGTGCGGCTCTACTTCTGACGGCCGCCTCCCGGGCGCGCCGGGCACCCCACACCGGTTGACGGGCGACATGGGCAACTTCTCTCGCAACACCTTCGACCCGCGGAAGCACTACGCCAGCGTCCGCCTGCAGCAGGGCGTGCCCCTGGTGGACGCCGACTGGAACGAGATGGACGACATCCGCCGCCACGAGGTGCGGCACGTCCTCCGCTCGTTCGTGGGCGACGCCGCCGCCGTGGCGGACGACGGCTTCCGCATCGCCCCGCTGGGGAGCAGCGGGGGGATCAACACGCTGGTGCTCACCGCCCCGTCCGCGGCCGGCGGCTCGTCGGTGGTGGTGGACCCCGCCTCCACGGCCGCCTCGGTCCTGGGCTTCGGCGGGGGGAACAGCGAGGCGCGGCGCACGGGCACGGGCTCGGCGCGGCTCACGGGGTCCACGTCGCAGGCCTTCGCCCTGGCGGCCGGGCAGACGCTCGTGCTGCGCGTGAACGGCGGCGCGCCCGTCACCGTGACCTTCCAGGCCGGCGCCTTCGCGAACATCGCCGCCGCCACGGCCGCCGAGGTGGCGGCCGCGGTGAACGCCGCCGGCACGGGGCTCACCGCCTCGACAGGGTCGGGGAACGACGTCGCCATCGGGGCGGGCACCTGCGTGGTGGGCGGGTGGAGCGCCCTGAACGAGCGCCTGCTGGCGTACAGCGCGCAGCCGCTCTACCAGAACACCGCCCTGGCCGCCGCGTGGGGGGTGCCCGTGCTCCCGGCGCTCACCATGCCCGGCGCCGCCCGGACGGACACCGTCTACCTGGACGTGTGGGAGCGGGAGGTGGGCGAGGCCGAGGACCCCACGATCGTCAACAGCCAGATCGGGATCGAGACCAGCGTCCGCATCCGGCGCGAGTGGGTGGTGCGGGTGGCGGAAGGGCAGACCAGCGCGCCCGCCCCCGCGGCGGGGCACGCGCACTTCCTCCTGGCGCGGCTCGCCCGCACGGCCCAGGTGGCCATCCAGGCCACCCAGGTCACGGACCTGCGCGCCGCCGCCCGCACCCTGGCCGCGCAGAACGTCGAGGCGGCGCGGCTGGAGAGCGCCAAGGTGGACCGCGCCGGCGACACGGTCACCGGCAACCTGGTGGTGCAGGGGCGCGTGGGCGTGGGGACGGGCGCGTCCAGCCCCCTGGCGCCCCTGCACCTGACGGGGGGCAACCCCAACGTCGGCACCACCGGCGTGGAGGGGGACCTGCGGATCGGCGACGCCACGTACTCCCTGAAGGTGGGGACGGGCCTGGCGGCCGCCGGCGCGGACGCGGGGCACACGCGGGTGCGGGCCAGCCACCGGCTCACGCTGAGCGCCGGCACGGCGGCGGAGCTCACCCTGAGCGGCACGCGCGTGGAGGTGGGGAGCGGCACGGCCACCGCCAACCCCCTGCGCGCCATCACCTCCGCGGCCACCGCGGTGCAGGCGGACGCCGTGGGCGACACGACGGCCGACAAGTTCGCCGTCACCGCCTCGGCCACCGGCGCGGACGGGATCAAGTACGGCGTGCAGGCCTACGCCACGGGGCCGGCCGGTCTCAAGTTCGGCGTCCGCGGAAACGCCAGCGGCGACGCGGGGACCAAGTACGGCCTGTACGGCACGGCGGACGGAGGGCAGGACTACAAGTACGGAGCGTTCCTGAGCGCGAGCGGCGCCGCCGGGACCAAGTACGGCCTCTACGCCAACGCCAGCGGCGCGGACGGTTACATGTACGGCATGTACTCCTACGCCAGCGGCGCCCTGGGCACCAAGTACGGCGCGTCGTTCATCGCCACCGGCGCCGACGGTCCCAAGACGGGGGTGTACGTCGCCTCCGAGGGCGACGCCGGGACCAAGCTGGGCCTGCACGCCCATGCCTTTGGGGTGGCGGGGGACAAGACCGGCATCGAAGTGTCCACCAGCGGGACGGACGGAACGAAGGTCGGGGTCACGAGCTCCGTCTACGGTGACAACGGATACAAGTACGGGTACCGGGCCAACGTCTCCGGAGCCGCCGAACTGAAGATCGGCGGCGAGTTCACCGTTAACGGCACCGCTGGAAACAAGTACGGGATCATCACCTACGCGAGCGGAAGGGACGACACCAAGTACGGCATCCAGGCGCAGGCGGACGGGGAGCTGGGGGCCAAATTCGGTGTCTCGGCCTACGCCACCGGCGCGGACGGCTCGAAGACCGGCGTGTGGGGCTATGCCGGGGGAGACCAGGGGGGAAAGACGGGGGTGCAGGGCATAGCGTCCGGTCTCGGCTCCAACAAGTACGGCGTCATCGGCCAGGCGAACGGGGACGGCGGCACCAACTACGGCGTCTACGGCCAGGCGTACGGCGCAGGCGGCGCCGTCAACTGGGCAGGGTACTTCCAGGGGAACGTGCACGTCACGGGCACGCTCTCCAAGGGCGCCGGCTCGTTCCTCATCGACCACCCGCTCGACCCGGAGAACCGGGTGCTGCGGCACAACTTCGTGGAGTCGCCGGAGTACCTGTGCCTGTACCGGGGGAAGGTGACGCTCGGGAAGGACGGCGCCGCGACCGTCGCCATGCCCGAGTACTTCAAGGCGCTCACCGACGAGGCCGGCGCCACCGTGCAGCTCACGCCGATCGGCGCCAGGCCGTTCCTGGCCAGCTACGAGTGGAGCAGGGGGAACGACGCCATCATCATCCACGGCGACCCCGGGGCCGACGTGAGCTGGCTGGTGATCGCGGACCGCGACGACCCCGCCATCAAGGTCCTGCGCCAGCCGGTGGAAGAGGCCAAGGACGGGAGCCAGTTCGCGGCGGGCGAGTACCTGTACCCCGACGCCTACCCCCGCCGCAAGGGCAAGCGGCCGGCGTCCCCGGTCCCGGAGGCGCTGCCTCCCGAGGCCGAGCCCAGGCGCGTCCGGGAGGACGCGGAGCGCGTCCGCCGCGAGGCCGAGGAGCGGGTCGATGCCGACGAGAAGCGCGTCCGCGAGCTGCGCGGCCAGCAGGAGGCCGAGGAGAAGCGGCGCCGGGACGAGACGGAAGCCGAGGAGAGGCGGCGCCGGGACCAGGCCGAAGCCGGCGCGGACGGCGGCGACGGCGGCGGGAAGAAGAGGAAGGGATGAGCGGCGCGGCGCGGCACCGGGCGCCCGCCTGAACCGCAGGCAACGGAGGCGGCGTGCGCATCACCCGGCAGACGGCGGAAGCCGCCCGCGCCCACCCCGGGCGCGCGGCGGCGCCGCGGCGGCCCTCCGCCCGCGCGGACGGCCCGGGGCTGGCGCGCGCGCTGGGGAACCGCGACTACGGGCGGCTGATCCAGCCGAAGCTGGCGGTGGGCCCCGTGGACGACCCGCTGGAGCGGGAGGCGGACCGCGCGGCGGAGGCGGCCGTCTCCGGCGCGCCCGCCGTCGTCCGGTCGGCGGCGCCGTCCGGGGACGCCGGGCCGCGCCTGCGCCGCTGCGCCTGCGGGGGGCGCTGCCCGGAGTGCCGGAAGCGCGCGGAGGAGGAGGGGCGCCTGCGGCGCGACGCCTTGGGCGGGGCCGCGCCCGCCGCCGCCCCGCCGCTCGTGCACCAGGTGCTGGGCTCCGCCGGGGCGGCGCTGGACGCCGGGACGCGCGGGCGGATGGGCGAGGCGTTCGGCGCCGACTTCTCCGGCGTGCGGGTGCACGCCGACGCGCGGGCGGCGCGCTCCGCGGACGCGGTGGGCGCGCGCGCCTACACCGTGGGGAGCGACGTGGTGTTCGCCGCCGGCCGCTACGCGCCGGGGACGCGCGAGGGCGACCGGCTGCTCGCCCACGAGCTCGCGCACGTGGTGCAGCAGTCCGGCGGGGCGCCGCTCCGCGTCCAGCGCCAGGCGGAGCCCGCGGCCGCCGCCGAGGCGCTGGAGGCCGACCCCGAGGCGTTCCGCGGCATCGACCTGTACTACATGGTGCGCACGGTGCCGTGGAGCGACTTCGTGGACACGCGCCGGATCGTCCGCCGCGGGCCGTACCTGCTGGTGCCCCAGCTGCGGCGCGCCCCCGACGGGCGGGTGACGGTCGTCTTCTACCTCGCCTACCGGCCGGACCCGGACCGCCGGCGCAACGAGTTCGTGGTGGGGCCGGACGCCCTGGGCGAGTTCACCGCCAGCGTGGACACCTACGTCCAGCAGGCGAACCTGGCGTACGCCTGGGTGCCGCCCGGCGGGCAGCCCTCCGAGGTCCAGGCGCTGAGCGCCCTGTACGTGCGGGGAACCGTCAGCGGCAACCCGAAGGAGGCGGAGGCCGGGCTGCAGGCGTGGGGGGCCGCCGTGCGCGATCCGGGATGGCTCCTCTCGGTGGCTACGGGCGTGGCGGGCGCGTACGTCTCGGCCGCCCCGCGGCCGCCGTCGCTGCGCGCGCTGCCGGGGGGCGGCGGGGCGGGCGCGCCGGCCATGCGTCCGCCCGCCGTCCTGGCCCGCGGCGGCGCCGTGGGCGGTCCCGGGCCGGGCGTCGTCACGCGGGGCGGTGCCGCCCTGGCGGTGGCCCCCGCCCCCGCGCCGGTGGCGGCCCCCGTGGCCGGCGCGGCGCCCCGCGCCTCGCTCTCGCTGGTGCCGCGGCCCGAGGGGCTGCCGTACGCGCCGGTCGCTCCCGTCCCCGCGCCCGCGGCCGCGGCGGCCGCCGCGGCGGCGACGGTGGCGCGCTCCGGCACGCGCACGGGCGTCTCGCCCGCCACGAGCGCGCGGGCGGCGCCGCGCCCCGCGCCGAGCCCCGACGAGGAGGAGACGGACCGGCGCGGCTGCCGGGTGGAGCAGGTGGCCATGAAGTTCGGCCGCTACCCCTGCCACGCGGACTTCTCCTTCGCGCTCAGCGGCGTGCGGCGCGAGTTCCGGGTCACCACCCCCGAGGGCCTCGCCGCCGACTTCGACGCCATGGACGCGGCGGGCACCGTGTACGAGGTGAAGACGGGCTACCGGTGGGTGCCCTTCACGGCCGACGAGCCCGACACCCGCGTCCTCGTCGACCGCTTCCAGGACCAGGCGTTCCGGCAGCTCGCGGTCGCGGAGCGCTGCGGCCGGCCGCTGGTGTGGTACTTCAACGAGGACGTCGTAGCCCGGTTCTTCGACGGGCTCCTCCCCACGGACGTGCGGTACCGCCCGTTCCCCTGCAACGTCGACAGCGACCCGGTCTGGTGAGCATGCATCGGGCACTCGAACGGGCCCGCGCGCGGCGCGGCGACCCGCGGGCGGCGGAGCGCGCCGGGCGCGCGCCCTCGGCCCCGCCGCGGCCGGGCGTGGCGCTGGCGCGCGCCCTGGGCAACCGCGACTACGGGCGCCTGGTCCAGCCGAAGCTGGCCGTGGGCCCCGTGGACGACCCCCTGGAGCGCGAGGCGGACCGCGTGGCCGACGCCGTGCTGGGCGCGCGTCCCGGGGCCGGGACGGCGGGGGACGCGGCGGCCCCGCCGATCCGGCGCCGCGCGTCGCCCGATGCGGCGGCGAGCCGCGCGCCCTTCCCCGTCCCCGCGGGGTTCCAGTCGCGGCTGGCGGGCCTGGGCGGCGGCGAGCCCCTGTCGCCGGGGGTGCGCTCGTTCTTCGAGCCGCGGCTGGGGACGGAGCTGGGGGGCGTGCGCGTCCACGCCGGGCCGGCGGCGTCCGCCGCGGCGGAGTCGATCCGCGCCCGCGCCTTCACGCTCGGCAGCGACGTGGTGTTCGGGGCCGGCGAGTACGCGCCGGGCACCCGCGCGGGGACGCGGCTGCTGGCCCACGAACTGGCCCACGTGGCGCAGCAGGGCCGGGCCGGGGGGGAGCCGGTGGTGCGGCGCTACGAGGGCCCGGAGCACCAGGACCTGGGCGACCGCCACCTGAACGAGCTGCTCGCGTTCCTGGAGACGGACGAGGGGCGGGCGTGGGCGGCCGGCATCGGCGAGGACCGCGACCGGCTGGTGGCGCAGATCCGCGCGGACCCGCTGCGCGGCGGCGGGACGATCCGCCTGGAGCCGTTCACCGACCGGGCGACGGGCGAGACCTCGCGGGCGGCGCTGACGCCGGGGCAGGTCATCGCGCTGATGGGCGACTTCTACGGCAGCGTGGAGGAGCTGGCGGGCGCCGACCCGCGCGAGATCCGGCAGCTCCTGGAGGTGCTGGAGCGCGAGCGCGCCGGCACCGCCGACCACGTGACGGCGAACGCGGCCTACGAGCGGATCACCGGCGGCCGGTACCTGCGCCTGGCCGAGCGCAACGCCGTCCACTTCGCCAGCCGCAACCGGGCGCAGTGGCGACGCCTGCACGCGGAGGCGCTGGACCAGGCGCGCGCCGCCGGGCCGAACGACGCGCTCTTCGAGCGGGCGCTGCTCCGCGACGCCGCGGCGGGGCACTTCCTCACCGACGCGTACGCCTCCGGGCACCTGCTGGACTACGACCGCGTGCTCGCCGCCATCGAGCTGCACCTGCGCGCGCACCCGATCCAGACGGCCAACCCGGAGATGCAGGCGTACGTGGGGGTGGTCGCCATCTCGGGCCGCCTGAAGCAGCTGGTCCTGAAGAACCTGCACGACCGGCTGAACCGCGAGGGCTTCGAGGTCACCAACGCCCGCGGCATGCGCTGGCGCACCCACGGCGACGACCACCTGGTCGAGGCCACCGAGACGCAGCGGGTGGCCGCGCTCGCCGTCTTCCGCTCCCGGCAGCAGCTGCGCGCCGCCCGCGCGGGAGAGCCGGCCGACCCGGCCGAGGTGGAGGCGCTGATGCCGGACGACGACAGCGTCCGCCGCGCGACGGAACGGGCCATCGACTACATCCCCGGCGCGGCGGCGGAGGTGGAGCCGCTCATCTACCGCAGCCGCGCGCTCGCGCCCACGCAGTTCGGGTTGATCGGCGGCAGCATCGTGCAGTCGAACCTGTCCACCATCGGCGATCCCGCCCGCGAGCGGCGGGTCTGGGAGATGATGGAGCAGGCGGAGCAGATCGGGTCGGGGCCGGTGGTCGCGCCCTCCTTCACCCTGGGGCGCTGGTAGCGTGCGCGCGGCGCGCGGACAAAGGTTCTGCAATCGATCGTGCAAAGGAGACGTCGTCCCGAGGGAGCCGCTGCGCCGGACCTGCCCCGGCACCGGGGTCTGGCGTCCGACCATTGGCGCGGGAGCGAACCACGCGCGGACGCCCCCTCAGGACGACTTCGTGTGTGGCATGGAATGCACGGTCGCCGGAAGGTGGTATGGTCTTGACGAGGGATTCCTGGCGATGCCGCTCCCTTCCTGAAGAAGGCGTGATGCGGAAGACAGCCCCGCGGGTCCGGTCCCCGGCCGCCCGGCCCGCCGGATGAGCGTGCAGCAGGCACTCGAGCCCGTCCGCGGCCGGCCGGCCGTCGCGAAGGCCCCCGACCGCACCGGGCGCGCGCCCTCCGCCCCGCCGCGGCCGGGCGTGGCGCTGGCGCGCGCCCTGGGCAACCGCGACTACGGGCGCCTGGTCCAGCCGAAGCTCGTCGTCGGCCCCGTGGACGACCCCCTGGAGCGCGAGGCGGACCGCGTGGCCGACGCCGTCCTGAGCGCGCGCTCCCTCGCCGGCGGGGCGGGGGACGCCGCGCCCCCGCCGCCGCCGATCCAGCGCCGCGCCGCGCCCGGCGCCGGGGGGAGCGCACGCGCGCCCTTCCCCGTTCCCGCCGGGTTCGAGTCGCGGCTGGCGGGCCTGGGCGGGGGCGAGCCGCTGCCGCCGGGGGTGCGCTCGTTCTTCGAGCCGCGGCTGGGGGCGGAGCTGGGGGGCGTGCGCGTCCACTCCGGGCCGGCGGCGTCGGCGGCGGCCCGTTCCATCCGCGCCCGCGCCTTCACGGTGGGGAGCGACGTGGTGTTCGGGGCCGGCGAGTACGCGCCGGGCACCCGCGCGGGGACGCGGCTGCTGGCGCACGAGCTGGCCCACGTGGCGCAGCAGCAGCTCCTGCCGGCGTACGCGGGGCCCGGCGCGGCGCGGCTCGCCGGCGCGCCGCCGGTGGTGCGGCCGATGCCGTACGGGCCGGCCGTCGTCCGGCGCCAGGGCGAGGCCGGCGCCGCGGAAGAGGAGGGGATGAGCCTCTCCGACTTCGGCGAGTGGATCCTGGGCGCCATCGCGGGGGAGTTCAACCCCGAGCAGTCGGTGGGGCAGATCGCGCTGGACACGGGGCTGGGGCTCATCCCCGTGGTCGACCAGGCGTTCGACATCCGCGACATCCTGGCCCACCTCTACTTCATGATCTTCGAGGAGGAGTACGACCGGCCGGGGCGGTGGCTGGGCGTGGCCATCACCCTGGTGGGGCTCATCCCCGAGGCGGGCACGGCCATCCGCGGCGTGGTCAAGAGCCTGCTGCGCGGCGGCGCCGACGCCCTGCGCCGCGTGGGCGACCTGCTGACGCTGGCCCGCCGCCTCCTCCCCGACGGGGGCGACCTGGCGCGGCTGCGCACCTTCGTCGCCCGCCACTGGGACGAGTGGGTGGCGTACGGCGTCGGGCAGTGGAACCGCGCCGTGGCCCGCATGGACGAGGTGCTGCGGGCGGTCCCCGACTTCATCAGCGGCGGCTACCGCGCCCTGCTGGCCCGCATCCAGGCGCTGGCCCCGCGCGCGCTCACCGACGCGTTCGCGCGGCTCAGGGCGCAGGTCACCGGGGCGCTGGACGACCTGGTGGCCCGCCTGCGCCCCGCCACGCCCGGCGTGCCGGGCGGCGGCGCCACCGGCCGCGCCACGCGCGAGGCGGAGGAGTCGGCGGCCGCCGAGGCCGAGCAGGCCGCCGCCCGCGCGGCCGACGACGCCCTGCGGCTGGAGACGCGCGGCGCCCTGGCCGACGCCGTGGAGGGGCGCCTGGGCCGCCGCGCGGGGCGCGAGATCGGCGAGCTGATGCGCGAGCTGATCGAGGCGATCCGGGAGTGGGCGCGCACCGTCTTCGCGGGGTTCGGCTTCCGGCGCTACGAGGTGGCGCTGGAGGGGGACGACCTCGCCCTCTACGGCCGGCGCTCCCGCATCCTCCTGGCGCGGATCGAGGTGGGCTCGGTGCAGGACTGGGTGATCACCACCACGCGCGCCATCCGCGAGGCGCGGCACGCCCGCATCACGCAGCTGGGGCGCGCGGCCGCCAGCGCGTCCGACGCGCTGGTGCGCCTGCTGCGGGGCAACGCCGTGCGGCTGTCGGAGGAGCTGGGCGAGCTGGCGGCCATGGCCGTCATCCGGGCGCGCTTTCCCAGCGCGCGCCTGCTGCACCGCGGCTCCGGCTCCGGCACGCTGGACCTGATCTACGAGGCCGGCGGCAACCTCATCGTGGTCGAGGCCAAGGGCGGCGCCGGGCGCCTGGGGACCCGGGAGATCCGGGCCGGTCTCCACGCCCAGCAGGGGACGGTGACGTACCTGCGCGACGTCATCGCCTCCATGCTCAACCGGCCCGGCGAGGCGGCCGTGGCCAACCGGCTGCTGGCCCAGCTGAACGCGGGGCGGATCCGCTACTTCCTCACGGAGACGCCGGTGCCGCGCGGAACGGCGCCGCTGGTGACCACCATCAGCGAGTTCATCGTGCGCGTCACCTGATACCGATTTTCCAGGGATGGTCCTGGATGGATTCCGATCCACCGGCGGACGGCGAAAGGCCTCACACGGAGTCAACGGAGTCAACGGAGTCAACGGAGTCAACGGAGTCAACGGAGTCAACGGAGAACCCCCGCAGTTCTCCGTTGACTCCGTTTCCTCCGTGTGAGACGTTCAGTGATGGATCTCGATCCCGAACGATCCTCTGCGAAATGGTCTGAAGCCATGGAGAAAGGGCCGAACGAGGAGCTGCTGCGCGGCAACCTGGCCGCGGCGCGCGAGCGGCTGGACTCCCTCACGGGCGGGTCGCTCCCGGGAAAGGCCGGCTCGCTCTCGCCCGGCCTGGCCTACGCCGCGTTCGACGACGCGCTGCGGGCGGCCGGCCTGGCGCGGGGGCTGGGGGAGGCGGAGGAGGCGCTCCGCCCCCTGCTGGCCACCGCCGCCCGAGCGGCCGTCCCCGTGGTGCGGGACAACGCGGGCTCGGCGGCGGAGGGGGAGGGGGAGGGGGAGGAGGCGGAGCTCGTCGACCGCTCGGCCGCGAACCCGTGGACGCTGGTGCGCGGCCTCTACGCGGCGGCCGTCTCGGGAGAGCGGGACGCCGCGCGCGCGCTGGCGGCGGTGCCGGTCGCGGACCTCCGCTCCGGCCAGGTGGAGGCCTCGCCGGCGCTGGAGGCGTACGCCGCCGCCCTGCAGCGCGCGTCCGCCGGCGACTCGCCCCGCGGCGCCGACGCGGAGCTGGACGCGCTCCTCGGCGCGTCCGGGGGGAGCCGCGGTGCGGGCGACCGCTTCTGGACGCGGCAGGCGGAGGCGCTGGCCCGCGTCCGCGCCGGCGACGCGGACGGCTTCCGGGCCGCGCTGGACCGGGTGCGCGAGGCGCTCGCCGCCGAGTACGCGGACGCCGGTCCGAACGATGCCGAGCGGCTGCTCGAGCTCCCCCTCCTCGGCCTCGAGGCCCTCGCCCGGCGCGCGTTCGGGAGCTGACGGGACGGGTGCCGGCCAGTCCGGCGGGTGAGCCGGCGGGCAGGTGACCACGCTCCGGGCGGACGAGCTCGCCCGGATGACACCCGGACAGCTGCACGCGCTCGCCACCCGGAGCAGGTGTGCGCCCCGCCGAGGAATATACCCGCCGGCGCCTCTCCGCGACGACGGCACAGGACTCCGCCATGCAGGCGCTCGGGCGCGAGTGCCTCACTCCGCGGCAACCGACCGCCCCCACGCCCCCCGCGGTAGCCCTGGGCCGTCGGGCCTGGCTCCGCTCGCGGCAAAGCCGGCCGCCGGCCCCTCGATCCCGAGCCGATTGATCCTCAGCTCGCCGGGTTGGACGAGGGCCCCTGGCGGTGGATGGCGCCGACGGGGCTTTCGCCTGTCCCGATGCGGGGGGCGTGGACGTTCTGCAGAAGGGTTTGGGTGGACGCGGGCGCGGCCGGGCGGGGGGAACGGCCCGGAGAGTAGGGGTGGAGAGCCGCGCCACGTGTCTGATCGCTGAAGCCACCGCTGGACCGCCGCTCGACTCACCATCGGCTCGAGGGTTGTCTTTATGCGCTCTGGTCCCCTTCTCTCCGCAGTCCTCCTCTGCACCGCCGCCCTCGCGTGCGGCGACTCCCCCGTGGATCCCCCGCCCACCGGCGCGCCGCCCGCGCTCGCGAGCGCGAACGTGGCCGTCGGCGTCACGGTGGGGCAGCCGGTGAGCTACGACGCGTCGAAGGGAGGAACGGCGTTCACCGGCTCGGGGGAGCTGCAATACCGCATCACGTTCGAGGGAGCCGCGAACGGCCTCTCCGCGTCGGGCGCCACCGTCGTCGGCCAGCCGCTGGCGCCGGGCGTGACCTGGGCGACGATCGTCGCGACGGACGCGCACGGACGCACGGCGAGCGACCGCTTCGCCGTCGCCGCGTTCACGGCCGGCCTGGCCACGCCCACGCTCCCGGCGGTGCCGTTCCGCTACGCCGACGACGCGGTTCCCCTGCCGGCGCACTTCCGCACGGCCATCAACGGCGGGCCGGCGACGGCGACCGACAACACCCCGGCAGGCAACCCGATCACCGACGCGGGCGCCGCGCTCGGCCGCGTGCTCTTCTACGACGTGCGCCTCTCGGTCAACGACGGGATCTCGTGCGGGGGGTGCCACGGCCAGGCCATCAGCTTCTCCGACGCGCCGCCGCGCAGCCGGGGCTTCGCGGGCGGGCTGACGGGGCGGCATTCGCCTTCACTGGCGAACGCGCGCTTCTACCGCCGCGGGCGCTTCTTCTGGGACGAGCGCGCGCCGACGCTCGAAGACCAGGTGCTCCGTCCGATCCAGGACGGCACCGAGATGGGGCTGACGCTGGAGAACGCCGTGGCGAAGATCGCGGCGACGCCGTACTACCCGCCGCTCTTCCAGGCCGCCTTCGGGACGCCGACGGTCACCAGCGACCGCGTGTCGCTCGCGCTCGCCCAGTACGTGCGCTCACTGGTGTCCGCGGACTCGCGCTTCGACCGCGCCTTCACCGCCACGGGGACGCCCAACTTCGCCGCGGTCTTCACCCCCCAGGAGGTCGAGGGGGAGCGCCTGTTCCGCGCGACCGGGTGCTCGGTGTGCCACACCACGGTCGCGCAGGTGAGCGACGCGGCGCACAACACCGGGCTCGACGCCGTGAGCGCGGACACGGGCGCCGGCCGCGGCGCCTTCAAGGCGCCGTCGCTGCGCAACGTGGGCGTGCTCCCGCGCTTCATGCACGACGGGCGCTTCACGTCGCTCGAGCAGGTGGTCGAGTTCTACAACTCCGGCGTGCAGCCGAACCCGAACCTGGACCCGCGGCTGCGCGGCATCGACGGCTCGCCGCGGCGCCTGAACCTGTCCCCGGCGCAGAAGGCGGCGCTCGTCGCGTTCCTGCGCACGCTCACCGACTCGGCGTTCCTGACCGCGCCGCGCTTCGCCGACCCGTTCGCGCCGCCGCCGGCCGGGACGCAGGCCGCGTCCACCCGGTCGCGCTGACGGTGCCGCGCGGCTCGGTGGCCGCGTGACGGGCCTCGACGACTCGCGCCGCGGCGCCGGCTTCGCGTGTCGACCCCGATCTTCACGGCCGGAAGCCAGCAGCTGACGATGTCCGCCAGGCACGGGCGGCACGACCACGGTGGATGCAGGGCGGCCCCGGCGAGATCCTCGCCGGGGCCGGAGTGTTCATGTCGCGCCGACCGTTACGCCGCGGAGCAGTCCGCTACTGGCTTGGCCGGGCGGGTGGCCGCGGGAGCGCCGTCGGCGGCAGGATGTTGTTCAGGCGCATGTAGTTCGCGAGCTGGCTGTAGTGGTCCGCCATGTCCACCACGTGGCCGAGCACCATGCCCGCGCGCGTCACCGTCCGCGACTGGCCGCGGAACGTCAGCATCACCTGGTCGGCCAGCTTCGCGTCGTCGAGCTGCGCGAACGCGTTCTCGCAGAACGTGAACGACTCCTTGAGCTTCGCGATCAGCCTGTCCCGGGGCCAGGTGGCCTTGACCGAGTCGGCGGTCGTGGTGTCCTCCGCCGCCCGGGTCGCCTTCATGTCGCCGAACGCGTTGCAGAAGAGGTAGTTGTCGGTCGCCAGGTGCTGGGCGATGTAGCCGATGGTGAGCTGCGCGGGCGTCGGCTTGTAGCCGAACAGCCGCTCCGGGATCGAGTCGAACGCCTGGGCGAGGTTGCGCTGCAGGGCCATGGTCCGCCCGCGGAACACCTCGGTGATCGGGTTCGCCGGCGGACCCGCGGACGGCTGCTGCTGGGCGGCGAGGCCCGCCGGCAGGGCCAGGGCGAGGAGCACTGCGTACGAGGTCTTCATACGTCCTCCCGGGAGGGGTGGTGGGGGATCGGTCCTCATACTCGGTGGCGCGGCCGACTTGCGCAACCGTGCCGTGCCGCGCGTTCGGCGGCGTTCCCCCTCTCCCCCGGGCCGCGTCCGGCTTCGATCGTGACCGACAGCCGCCGCCGCTGCTTCCACCGCGGGGCTCGGGACCGCGAAAGCAAGGGCCGCGGGGGCGCCATCCGGCGCTCCCGCGGCCTTTTGCTTACGTGTTCGGAGAACGAGTCCGGCGCGCCGCGTGAAGCCGCGTGCCCGATCTCACGGGTCCGTCACTAGCAGACGGACTCCGTCGCCATCATCTCCTGCTGGTAGTAGTAGCGGCCTCCGTCCAGGCTGCCCCCCCCGCTGCAGCCGCCGCCACCCGCCACATAGAGCTCGGTGCTCTCGGTCGCCGCCGCGGCGTCGGTCACGGTGACCGTCACCTCGTAGTCGTCGATGCTCGCGTAGTCGAAGGTGTCGGACGTGCCGCTGGTCTGGTAGACGCCGTTGACGTACCAGGTGTACTGGTAGCCGCCCATCCCGTCCAGGACTTCCGCCTTGTGCGACTTGCCGTTCGTGCCCTGCTGCACCTGGATCGGGCCGAGGGTCAGGCGCCGGGCGGCCGGGTCGACCCAGAGCAGGCGGTTGGGCGTGAGATAGCCGGGGCTGACGACCACGTTGGAGGTGGCGTTGGTCACCGCGAAGGCGTGCGCGTCGTCCGGCTTGGCGCCGGGCCGGGACTGGAGGAAGCGCGCGACCGCGCCGGTGACGTGCGGGGCCGCCAGCGAGGTGCCCGTGCGGGTGCTGGTGGCCCAGTCGCCGCCGATGCCGGCGGAGAGGATGTTCACGCCGGGGGCGTAGATGTCCACGCAGGCCCCCCAGTTGGAGCCGCTGTAGCGCACGTCGTTGGCGTCGGTGGCGGCCACGGTGAGCACCCCCGGCTTCCAGGCCGGCGAGATGTTGCAGGCGTCGGTGTTGTTGTTCCCCGCGGCGGCCACCAGCAGGACGCCGGCGTCGAGCAGGCTCTGCACCGCCTGGTCGGCC
>DASVWD010000248.1 GCA_036389795.1 Longimicrobium sp. | reverse complement strand
GCGGCGGCGCGCCCGAGGGCGACCGCGGCATCGCGGAAGACGCGCTGCAGGGCGGCGGGGGCGGCTTCGGGGGCGCGGCGGGCACCGGCGGGGCGAGCGACCCGGGAGCGAACCCCGGCTCCATGGGCGACCGCGGTGCGGGGCCCGGCACCGGCTTCGAGGGCGGCGGCGTCCCCGGCCGCGGCGGCACCTCGGGCGGCGGCGGGAGCGACACCGGCGGCGGGATGACCGGCACGGCCGGCGGCGGCGCGGACCCGTCCACCGGCGCGGGCGGCCTGTCGGGGAGCGGCGGCGGCACCGGCGGGACCGGCGGCGCGCTGGGCGGCTCCGCGGCCACCGGCGCCGGATCGCGCGGGGCGGCTCCCACCGGCGGCGCCGCGTCGCGGGGCGGCACGCCCACCTCCGGCGAGGTCAGCCCGGACGGCGGCTGATCGCCCCCGAGCGAGCGGCTCGCGCGAGCGCGGGGCGGCCACGTCCGTCCCGCGCTTTCGTTTCGCGATCCCCGGCCGGCTGCGTCCTTCCACTGTAACAGAGGAGCCGTTTCCCGCGCACGTGACGGGCGGCGGGCGGGCAAGCTGCGTCCACCCGGCGCCGCTCCACAGGCTTCCACTCACAGCGAGGGAGGTTCGCGATGGAACAGGACCAGGGCAGCGTCGGTGGTGGAGGGGGGACGGCTGGCGCCGATGGCGGTGCCGGCGGTGGGATGAGCGGTGCCGGTGGTGGCGGCGGTGACCTCGGCGGCGCCGGCGGGATGGGAGGCGGTGGCGGCGGTGGGATGAGTGGAACCGGCGGTGGCGGCGACCTCGGCGGCGGCGGGATGGGGGGCACCGGAGGCGGTGGTGGGATGGGCGGTGGCGGCGGCGACCTCGACGACGCCGGTGGGATGGGCGGTGGCGGAGGCGGTGGGATGAGCGGTACGGGTGGAGGAGGTGGCGGTGGGATGAGCGGCGCCGGCGGCGGCGGTGACCTCGGCGGCCCCGGCGGGATGGGCGGTGGCGGAGGCGGTGGGATGGGAAGCGACCGCTCCGGCGGGTGATCGGGCCAGGGGGCCGGTTTCCGCCGGAAGGATCGCTGAACGGGGTGGGGCGACACGCGTCGCCCCACCCCGTCCTTTCTTCGCCCGTCGCGGCAGAGGCGGCCAGGGCCGGCGTGGCTCCGGACCGGGCCGGGCGAGTGCGGCTAGGCGACCGGCGCCTTGTCGGACTCCGCCTCGGCCCCCCCGTCGAAGAGGGGCGGGGCCGGGATCTTCTGACCCATCTTGCTCAGGTAGCCGCGTTGCTTCAGGTACGAATTCAGCCAGGGCTCCACGTTCATCTGCGTCGCCCGCTCCTTGACCGCCTCCTTCAGCCGCGGGTCCTGCGACTCGCGGATGACCTGCGCGACCGCGTCGAGCGCGGCCTGGCGGTGCCGCAGCTCGCGGTAGACGCGCACCGCGACCGCGCCGAGCGCCGCGACGGCCAGCGCCACCCCGATCCCGATCCCCCACTTCACCAGCGGGCTGCGCCGCGCCCCCTGGTCCACCGACCGCACCGCGCGGGCGGCGGCCTTGTCCGCGATGTCGCCCGCCGCGGCCACCAGCGAGGTCCGCAGCTCCCCGCGCAGGTCCTGGGCGAGCTGCTTCGTCACCGCCGCGGTCGCGTTCGCCGCCGCGTGGGTGACGGCGCTGTCCAGCCGCGGCGTGAGCGCGCCCAGGTCGGCGCTCAGCTGGCCGGTCAGCAGCGTGGCCTGCGCCCTCCCCTGCTCGCCCGCCGCGCGGACGTTGGCGCGCACGAGCTCCTGCAGCGCGTCGGAGAGCGGGCCGCGCACCGTCTGCTCCAACTGCGCGCCGTAGCCGCCGATCGCCTGGTTGCCGCGCTCCACCAGCAGCGCCGACGCGGTGTCGAGCTGGAACCTGGCCCCCCGCAGCGCCCCCTCCACCCCGCGGTTCAGCGCGGGCGTGAGCTGCGACTTGAAGCTCTTCGTCGCACCGCTCACCACGCCGGATCCGACGCTGGCGCCGAGCCGCCTCCCGGTGGAGTCCAGGGAGGCGCACCCGCACACCGCGCCGATCGCGGCGACGGACAGCAGCCTGAGAACGATGCTTCGGCAAGACGGTGCGAATGACGGCGCGCGCATGTGAACCTCGCGGGATGATGGGGGGAACGGGAGATCGGACGGCGGAGGGTCGCCGGAGAGACACGACGGAGAGGGGCGAGGCGTCCCCGGCGGCGCGGGGAGAGCCCTCGTTCCTATCTTATGGCAGTAGATGGTCTGCGTCCATCAATTTCTCCCGGACGACCTACGCCCGACCGGAAAGCCTCCGGATCGCCCACTCCGCCCCCGCCGCCGCGAGCAGCAGCGCGAACAGCAGCCACGGGCTCACCCCGCGCCGGTCCCCGCGCGGGAGGCCGGCGGCCAGGCGCTCCACCGTCGGGCGCAGCGAGTCGGCGGGGAGGGCGCGGCCGCCGGAGCGGGCGGCGAGGAGCGAGAGGCGCGCCCACGCATCCGCGTCGGACGAGGTAGGGGAGGCGCGGAACGCGGCGCTCGGAGCGCGTCCGGCGAGAGCGAAGGCGTAGAGGCCCTGCGGGCCGGGGAGGAACCAGGCGCGCAGCACGCCGGGAGCGGCCGGGTCGCGCGCCAGGGCGAGCGTGTCGGCGCGGCCGCCCGGGCGCGTGGCCACCAGCGGCGGCACGGGCCCGCCCGCTTCGCCGCGCGCGTCGAAGACCCGCACCTCGCGCCGGACGCCGGGCGGACCCGAAGGCTCGGGGAGGTCGATGGTGAGCGGGCCGCGCGGTGCCGACGAGAGCCAGTCCACCAGTCCGCGCCACAGCTCGCGGTGCTCGGCGACGCGCCCCGCCTCCATCCTCCACCGCCACGTCTCCGAGAGCGCCAGCCCCGCCGCCCGCCCGCGCCCCAGCGGCCGGAGCACCAGCACCGCCCCCTGCGACGCGGCCGCGCCGACCGTCGCCCCCGCCGCGACCCCGGCCAGCGGCGCCCCCGCCGAGCTGACGCGGTCCGCGGGGAGCGGCGCCAGCTCCGGCGGCAGGCTCCAGCGGATCGCCGTGCCGCTCACCACCGCCTCGCGCCCCGCCGCCGCCAGCCCGAACCCCGGCGCCGCCGCGTGCGCGCCCGCCAGCAGCACCCCGCCCCCGCGCGCCGCGAAGTCGACCAGCGCCGCCCGGTCCCCGTCGCCCAGCGGCGCGCCGTCCAGCACCACCACCGCGTCGAAGGCGGCCAGCCGGGCGGGCGAGATCGCCCCCCCGCCCTGCTCCACCGCCAGCCCGCGCCCGAGCGCCAGGCTCGTCTGCACCCGCGCGCCCGACTCCTCCAGCGCGCGGACCACGAACTTCGACTCCCAGTCCGGGAACCCCGCGCGCACCAGCACCCGCGGCGGCCCCGCCGAGTCCACCCACGCCCCTGCCAGCGTCGCAGATGCATCGGCATCCCTCGCCCCGCCCGCCCATGCCGCGCGGACGGACCACTCCCGCCACCCCGGCACCGCCGGCCGCACGCGGAAGGCGCCCTCCGCCACCCCGGCCCCGTCCAGCCGCACCCGCACGCTGTCCACCACCCCGCCCGCCTCGGAGAGGTAGACGCGCGCCTGGTCCCCCGGCCGCCCGCGCAGGCGGAACGACACCGCGGCCGCACGCCCGGCCAGCGGGTGCGGCGTCGCCGAGGCCTCGATCAGCCGCACCCCGCGCGGCAGGCCGGCGTAGAGCGGCGCGCGCTCCGCCGCCCCCGCCAGCACGTCCAGCTCCGCCGCCGTCGGGGGGTCGGACGCCTCCCGCGCGATCAGCGCCGGCGGCGCCGCCCCCAGCAGCTCGTCCGCCCGCGCCGCCCCGTCATTGACCCAGAAGACGCCGGGCGAATCCCTCCCCCGCTCCCGCCAGACGGACGGAAGGACGAGCGCGAGGACCAGAATCGCCAGGACGATCGCGCGCAACGCGAACGCGAGATCGATCCCGCGCCCGCCGTCCTGAGGCAAATCCGCCCCCGCGCCGGTCCTCGTCCCGACGCGCGGATCCCGCCCCGTAGCCTCCGCAGGGAGGCTTCCTGCAGTTGTTGCCGCGGATTCATCCGCCCTTGACGGAGCCGGCGGAGACGGAGAGCTCGCCATCACCGCGTCAGCGCGTAGACGACGACGTTCACCCCGAAGCGCGTGTTGTCGATCGACAGGAAGCGCTTGTTGGGGTAGTGGTATCCCCACTCCGAGCTGTAGTCCTTGTTGGAGTAGAGCACGCCGAGGCGGCCGTTGACCTCCACCCCCAGCAGGTGCTCGTGCACCAGGTTGTCGCCCCAGCCGTTCAGTTCGTGGCTGGTCGTCGGCGGCCCGTCCGCGAAGGTGAAGAAGGCGCGGTACAGCTCGTGGTCGTTGGGGATCTCCTTGAGCGCGGCGGGGCCGAAGATGCGGCGCAGCTCGGCGGTGGCCGTCTTGTGGAACGCCCCGTCGACGTCGTGGTTGTGGTCGTCGATGAAGATCAGCCCGCCGCGCTCCACGTACGCCTTGAGGTTGTCGCTCTCCTGGCGGCTGAAGCGCACGGGCAGGTGCCCCGTCATGAACACGAAGGGGAACTTGAACAGCTCCGCGCTGGAGAGGTCCACCGTCACCCCCTGCGCGGCCACGGGGATGGCGGTGTACTGCGCCACCGCGTGGATGATGTTGGTGGGCACCAGCGGCGCCGAGTCCCAGTCGCCCGACTCGTAGCGCGCCGTGGCGAACACGAACTGCCCCGGCCGCGCCGACGCCGAGAGCGCCAGCAGGGCCGACACCGCCGCGGCCATCTTCGTCACCCGTCTACCGTACTTTCGCACTTTCGCACTCACACACTTTCGCACTGCAGTCTGGGCGTGTCCCTCCGCTGCGCTCCGGGCCGGGCTGCGCGCGCCGTAGGGCACGATACGACTGTGCCCAACGGCGCCGGGCCACGGTCGTGCCAAACCCCCGGCACGCCCGTGTCCCGGCCCTCCGGGCGCGCATCCCTCACGCTGAACGGCAGGGGACAGGGAACAGGTTACAGGGGACAGCCGGCAACCCCGTCCCACACCGAGCCCGCAAAGTCCACCCTCTCCCGAAGCTGGGAGAGGGTTGCCGCTCCAAGGCGGCGGGTGAGGGCCCCCGCCCCCGCACCGATCCCGTCACGCACTTCGCACTTCGCACCTCGCACTTCGCACTCATCCCCCCCGCCCCAGCCGCCGGAAGTACTCCGCCGCCGCCGGGTCCGCCGTCGAGGGCACCGGGCGTCCGCCGGCCCCGCCGACCGGCGCCAGGCGCCCCCGCGCGCGCAGCAGCAGCCCCCGAGCCGCGTCCGCCCGCCCCGCGCCCGCCTCCCCCGCCGCGCGCGATACCAGCGACGCGGCCTCCGCGTCCCCCGCCGAGTCGCCCAGCACGCGCGCCGCCAGGGCCGAGAGCTCCAGCGACGCCCGGCGCGCCGGCGTGCGGCCCAGCGACGCCGCCAGCCGGTCCAGCGCCGCCAGCAGCGGCAGCGGCGAGGGGAGCGCGGCGCCGGCCCCGCGCCCCACGGGCGCCGCCTCGTCGAGCTTTCCCTGGCCGCGCGCCGTGGCCACGTCCACCGGGTCGATCTTCACCTGCCCGCGCGGGAAGCGGCGCTCCGCCTTGCGCAGCTCGTCGATGATCACCAGCGCGCGGCGCATCGGCGGGAGCGCGGCGTCGGGGACGGCCTGGTTCAGCTCGCGCTCCGCGTCCCACATCAGGTTGTAGAGGCGCAGCAGCGTGCTGTTCACGTCCAGGATCGGGTCCGCGTCGTGGCGGTGCGTCACCTCCTCCAGCGACCCCTCCCCCGTGGCCTCCGACGCCTCCTCCAGCACCCGCTCCGGCGACTCCTTCTCCCCCTCCGCCGGCCGCTGCTCGCCTTCGTGCTGGTGCCCGGCGCCGCCCTGCTCGGTGAAGCCGCGCTCCACGCCGGGGTCCGCCATCGCCCCCGTGGCGCGGGTGAAGATCTGCTCGCCCACCCGCTCGCGCAGCCGCCCCTGCTCGAACGCCAGGTCGGAGCTGCGCTCGCGGAACTGCTCGTCGGGGAGCCGGCGGCGCTGCTGGATCAGGCGCTCCGTCAGCAGGATCAGCATGCGCTGGCTGAGCAGCGGGTCCTCCGGCAGCTCCATCGGCAGGCCGATGTCGGTGTTGACCTGGCTGATCTCCTCCGGCCGGGCGACGCGCAGGATGCGCGTGCGCGAGACGCTCTCCCCCGGCCCCGTCACGTCGTTGCGGTCGGCGGCCACGGCGCGCACGTGGATCACGTCCCCCGGCTGGAGCTGCAGCGCGTCCAGGTTCAGCGCCAGCTCGCCGGTGACGCCCTTCCCCGCGCGGCGCACGCTCTCGAAGCGCCACTCGCCCTCCAGGAACTCGAACGTCTCGCCGCTGCCGCGCGTGCGGCTCCAGGAGAGCTTGAACTCGCCCATGCCGTAGTCGTCCGCCGCCGTGGCGCGGATCGGCACGCGCCCCTTCCCCGAGGCGAGCACCAGGTCCGTCTCCGGCGCGCTCAGCTCCACGTCGGGCGCGCGGTCCGGCAGCACGGCCACGGGGACCACGCGCCGGGCCACCACCTCGCCGCCCGCGACCGCCTCGAGCGACACGCCGCGCTCGCCCGGCGCCTGCGTCCACTCCACGCTCCACTCGCCGCCGTCCACGCTCACCGGCAGCGCCCCCCCGCCGATCCGCGTCGCCCGCACCGCGTCCCAGCGGTCGAAGTACGCCGAGCGCAGCCGCACGCGGCTCCCCGGGAGTGCGGAGACCTGCTCCTCGCCGCGCCCCTCCGTCGCCCCGATCCCCGCGTACCCGGGCGGCGCCACGCGCCAGCGCAGCTCCTCGAAGACGGGCATCGGCGGCGCCTCCGCGCCGGGGAGCGTGTTCGCCCGCACCTCGCGCCAGCGCGTCTCGTAGGCGTCGCGCGGGTGCGCCCAGCGCTCCCACGCCTCCGCCGCCGCGGACGGGAACGCCAGCGCGAAGGCCGCCGCCAGCGTGAGCGACGCCGCAAGGACGATGGCCGGCGCCTTCGCGCGCACGGGCGCCACGCCGCGCACGGCGACCCCCGCCAGCCGCCGCTCCGCCTCCGCCGCGAAGGCGCGCCCTACGGGTCCGTCCGGCACCTCGCGCACGTCCAGCGCGGTCACCAGCCGGTTCTCCAGGGCGGGGATGCGCTCCTCCGCCAGCAGCGCGAACCGCCGCGGCGCGGGAGGACGCAAGACGCGATAGATCGAGAGCGCGATCCACCCGAGCCCGAGCGCGAGCGGCAGCCAGCGCAGCACCTCGCGCACGGCCGCCCGCATCGGCAGCAGCAGGTCGGCCGCGACGAGCAGCACCGCCGCCAGCGCGAAGAGCGCCGGGGCGACGACCAGCGCGCACAGCAGCACCGACCGCCGCCACGCCCCCCGCACACGCGCGACGATCCCCTCCACCCCTGTGAGAAGCGGAGGCGCAGACGTGGCCGGCTGGCGTACGAGCGTGCTCATTCTCGATTCACCTTAGATCCCGCCAGTGCACCCCGTGCGGTCAAGCACGAGCTTGCTCGTGCAGCCTCCGCAGGGAGGCTTCGTGTAGTTGTTGCAGCGAATTCATTCGCCCTTCGACGGAGGTTGCGGGCGACGAATGTCGGCGACGCGCACGACCCTCCATCACGCCCTCGGCCGATAAGCGATCAGCGTCTCAATGGCCGCGACGAGGAGCGCAGCCGCCAGGATCCACCGCCCCAGCGGCACACCGCCCCCCGATCCGGGGATCGCGTTCGCCGCCACGACGGCCGTCCCCGTCCCCCGCAGCACCGCCCGCGCCCCGGCGTCCAGCGGCGCATCCCCATCGACCGAAGCCGCAGAAGACGACTCGCACCCGCGCGCCAGCCGGTCCAGCGCGCGCGGGTACGCGGCCGAGAGCGGCATCCGCCCGCCCTCCAGGTCCGTCGCGGCGAAGACGACGCACCCGCGCCCGAGCCTCGCCGCGGCGGCCGCCGGGCGCCCGTCGTCCCACGCGGCGACGACGGACGCGCCCGGCTTCGGCGCGCCCGTCGCGGCGGCGGAGCCCTCCAGCAGCGGGAGGTCGTCCGCGATCCACAGCCCGCCGCCCGGCGCACCCTCGCGGGTGACCCCGGCCCACGGCAGCGCGCGCGCCAGCGCCTGCGTCGCCCCGGGCCCGGCGACGAGCACGGTGGCCCCGGCACGTCCCCGCTCCTCCAGCGCCGCCGCCGCGGCCGTGGCCGTCGGCGCGAGGACGACGTAGAGGTCCGCCGCCCGCGCCGGGAGCCCGTCGAGCGCCGAGACCCGGTCCACCGCCCACCCCGTCGCCGCCAGCGCCGCGGAGACGTATCCCCCCGCGCGCGGTGAGCCGATCACCAGCGCCCGCTTCGCATCTCCCGGAGCCCGAGCGCTGTCGGACGGCGCGGGAGCGGCGCCCAGCTCCGGCATCGCGATCCCCCCGGCCCAGGCGGCGCGCCGCAGCGGCGCCAGCCCGTCGCTCCAGGCGCCCCAGCGCGGCCGCGAGAGCAGCGTCACGCGCACCGAGTCCGCGCCCCGCAGCTCGCGCGCGGCGGGGAGGATCGCCCGGACCGCCGCCGCGTAGCGCACCTCCCGCGCGGTTGGCCGCGCCGCCGCCAGCGAGTCGAAGAGCGCGGGGGTGATCCGCCGCCGCGGAATCCGGGTCGCCGCCGTGTCGAACAGCACCAGCTCGCCGCGCGCCTCGCCCTCGGGCCCCAGCAGACTGCGTCGGGCGAGGTCGACCGCGCGCCGCCAGCCGTCTCCCGCCGCCATCGCCGCGCCGCGGTCCAGCAGCACCACCTCGCTGGTCCCCTCCGGCGCCGGCACCCAGCGCGGCCGCGCGAAGGCCGCCCCGGCCAGCACCAGCAGCAGCATCCGGAGCGCCAGCAGCGGCAGGTCCGTCGGCCGGCTCAGGCGGACGGAGGTGCGCGGGTCCTCGCTCAGGAAGCGCGCGGTGGGGAGCGGCGCGCGCGAGGGCGGGCGGCGGCGGATCAGGTGCAGCGCGAGCGGCACCAGCGCGGCCAGCGCCCCGGCGAGCAGGAAGGCGGGGACGGCGAAGGTGAGCACGAGCCTACCCGCGCCTCCGGTTGACCCAGGCCACCAGCGCCTCCTCCACCGGTTGCGCGGTGGTCAGCGGCACGTACTCCACGCCGCGCTCGCGCAGCCGGTCCGCCAGCGAGTCGTAGTACGCCGCCACCCGCCGCGCGTACCCCGCGTCGAAGCGCGGCGCGGCCGGCACCTGGCGCCCCGGGTGCTCGGGGTCGAAGAAGAGCCCCGCGTCCGGCGCCGCCTCGCCCGACTCCTCGGGGGTGAGCACGCGCATCACGATCACCTCGTCGCCGCGCGCGCGCAGGCGCCCGGCCGCCGTCACCAGCGCGGCGCCGTCGTCGTCCTCCAGCAGGTCCGAGACGAGCACCACGCGCCCGCCGCGCCGCATCGCCACGCCCAGGCGGTCCAGCACGTCGGCCGCGCTCCCGCCGCCGCCGGGCTGGAGCCGCTCCAGGTTCAGCAGCAGGTCGTGGAGATGGCCCCGGCGCGCGCGAGGCGCCAGCAGCAGCCGCGGCTCCGCCCCGAACGCCGCCAGCCCCACCGCGTCGCCCGCCCCGATCATCAGGTGCCCGAGCGCCGCGGCCAGGTAGCAGGCGTAGCGCAGCTTGGAGACCCCCTGCGCCCCGCCGAACTCCATCGACGCCGACGAGTCGATCACCACGTACGCCTGCAGGTTCGAGCGCTCCTCGAACTCGCGGACGTAGAGGCGGTCGGTGCGGGCGTAGAGCTTCCAGTCCAGGTAGCGCAGGTCGTCGCCCTGCTGGTAGTCGCGGTGCTTGGCGAAGTCCTCCCCCGCCCCCCGGAGCGGTGAGCGGTGGATCCCCGCCTGGAACCCGCGCACCACGGTCTTCGCGATCAGCTCCAGCCCGCCCAGCCGCTCCAGCAGCCGCGGCGGCAGGAAGTCGGTGGAGGCGCTCATCTGCACCCGAACGCCTGGCTCTGGCGCGGCCGCGAAGAGCCCCCTCTCCCCGGCCCTCTCCCCCAAAAAACGCTGGGGGAGAGCGAGAACTCAGCGCGTCGGTCAGACTCCGCGCGCTCCGGCCGGCTTCGGCGCGGCGGTGGGGAGCCCCCCTCCCCGGCCCTCCCCCCGCTGCGCGGTGGGAGGGGGAACTCAGCGCGCCAACGGGTCCCCGCGCGAGGCACCCGGCTGTCCTCCCGCGAGGTGTTCTCCCCCCTCTCCCCTCGTGGGAGAGGGGGGCCGGGGGGGAGAGGGGCACCCCGCCGCCGCGCAGAAATCACCATCGTGCTACAGTCCGCTGCGCGGCGGTTCCACCGCGTCCATCAGCCGCGCCACCACCTGGTCGGTGGCGACCCCCTCGGCCTCCGCGTGGAAGTTGACCAGCACGCGGTGCCGCAGCACGGGCAGGGCGACGCGGCGCACGTCGTCCGGCGTGGCGTGGAAGCGGCCGGCCAGCAGCGCGCGCGCCTTGGCGCCCAGGATCAGCGCCTGGCCGGCGCGCGGGCCGGCGCCCCAGCGCACCCAGCGCCGCACGTCGTCCGTGGCGCTCGGGTCGCCCGGGCGCGTGGCGCGGGCGATCGACGCGGCGTAGCGGAAGACGTTGTCGGCCACCGGCACCTCGCGCACCCAGCGCTGCAGGGTCAGCACGCGCTCCGCGTCCAGCACCCGCTCCACCGGCGCGTCGATCACGCCCGTGGTCGAGCGCAGGATCTCCACCTCCTCCTCGGCGCTCGGGTACTCCAGGCGGATGTCGAACATGAAGCGGTCGAGCTGCGCCTCGGGGAGCGGGTAGGTGCCCTCCTGCTCGATCGGGTTCTGCGTGGCCAGCACGAAGAAGGGACGCGGCAGCAGGAGATCCTCGCCCCCCGCCGTCACGCGCCCCTCCTGCATGGCCTCCAGCAGCGCCGCCTGCGTCTTGGGCGGCGTGCGGTTGATCTCGTCGGCCAGCAGCACCTGCGTGAAGACGGGGCCGCGGATGAAGCGCGCGGCGCGGCGCCCCGTGGTGCGGTCCTCCTCGATCACCTCGGTGCCGGTGATGTCGCCGGGCATCAGGTCGGGGGTGAACTGCACGCGCTTGAAGTCCAGCTCCAGCGCCTCGGCCAGCGTGCGCACCATCAGCGTCTTCGCCAGCCCCGGCACGCCCACCAGCAGGGCGTGCCCGCCGGCCAGGAGGCAGATCAGCACCTCCTCCAGCACCGCCTCCTGCCCGACGATGCGGCGCTGCACCTGCGCGCGCAGCTGTGCCGCGTCGCCCAGCAGCGTCTCGATTTCCTTCTCCGCGGTAGCCAGAAGCCTCACCTCGCGTGGGGGTTCACGGCCGGCGCCGCCGGCCGGGCCTCGAATACAATCCTGCGCCCATCAAGATCCCGCCCCGCCCCGAAAAGTTGGCGGCGCGGCCGGTGGGGCAAGGTGGGCAAGGGCGGGTGAACCCGCGGCAACAACGGCGAAAAGCCCGCCTGCGCGGGCTCCTTCGGCACGAGGGCGGGCTCGGCACGCGTGGACTGCCTGGTCTCGGACCGCCGGAGACCAGCGCCGGCGCGAGGTGGGATGCGGTTGAAGCCTCGCGGGGTTTGCGAGGCTTTCCGTGGTTCCAGCGAGCGTCTTCAGGCGCTCGCGACCGGCGCTCGCACCCCGCGCTCGCGGCGCCCGGCGACCGGGCGCCTCCCCTACGACGGCCGGGCCAGCTCGCCGCGCGGCTCGCTGCGGACCTGCGCGGCGCCGGGGCCGATCTCGAAGCCGAACATGGCGGTGGGGATCGCCAGCGTGCAGCAGACGTTCGGGTGCTCCAGCATGCAGGAGATCCGCCCCTGCACCGGCGCCGCCGCCAGCAGCACGTACGCCTGCTCGCCCGAGTAGCCGAACATCTGCAGGTGGCGGATGGCGTGGCGGCAGGCCATGCGGTAGGCCACCCACACGTCCAGGTAGTGCTGCGTGTCGTTCTCGTCCACGCTGATCCCCTGGAACGTCACGTACTCGCCGTAGCCGCGCTCCACCGGGCCCGGCTCGAACACCGGGTTGTCGATCCCGTAGCGCTCCATCCCGCCGCGCACCAGGTCCACGTGCAGGTCGATCCAGCCGGCCATCTTCACCCCGCCCAGCCCCGTGATCTTCCCGTCGCCCTGCGAGAACTGCAGGTCGCCCACCGAGAGGTGCGCGCCGGGGACGTAGACCGGCAGGTAGGCCCGCGAGCCGCGCGCCAGCTCCTTCACGTCCACGTTCCCCCCGTTCTCGCGCGCCGACCAGGTGCGCGCCGCCTCGCGCGCCACCCGCGCGTACTCGCCCGCCGGGAGCCCGCCCAGCAGCGCCCCTTCGGCCCGCGGCACCACCGCCTCGCTGGTGAAGGTGCCGCCGTGCATGGAGAGCATCGCCAGCTCGCGCCGGTTCCAGCGCGCCAGCCGCTCCGCCGAGGGCGCGCACCCGATCGCCCCCGGGTGCGGCAGCCCGGCGAAGCGCACCCCCTCGATGTGGCGCGAGCTGGCGTAGACGCCGTTCAGGTCCCAGATGGCCTTGCGCGCGTCGGGGAACTCGTCGGTGAGCAGCCCCGTCCCCGTCTCCTTGTCGAAGATCGCCGTGTACCCCCACTCCGCGCCGCGCAGGGGGCCCATGTCCAGGATGTCCACAACCAGCAGGTCGCCCGGGCGGGCGCCGTTCACCGCCACGGGCCCGGAGAGGTAGTGCACCTGGCTCAGGTCGATCCGGCGGACGTCGTCGGCCGAGTCGCTGTTGACGATCTGCCCGCCCGTGAGGTCCAGGCACTCGACGCGGAACACCGTCCCGGGGTCCACCGCCGCCACGGCGGGGATCTCGGGGTGCCAGCGGTTGTGGGGCCTGGGGTTCTGCTCCTCCGGCGGCCGGCGCAGGTCTACGGAGATCAGGGTGTTGGGCACGCCTCTCACCTCCCCCGCGCGCGGAGGGCGCCGCGGGGACACGGGACGGGAAAGACTGCGTCGGAAGACCCGGTGCGAAGTACGGAGTCCTGAGTGCGAAGTGCCGAACTGCACACGAGTTATCGATCCGACGACCCGGCACTCAGCACTTGGGACTCGGCACTCAGGACTAAGGACTAAGCACTCAGGACTATCACTTCAGGGAATCTCTACCACCGGCGCCCCCGGCGGCGCGTCGGGGGGCGTGCCCCCGGGCGGCGTCGCGAAGCGCCGCCCCGCCTCTTCCAGCGAGCGGGAGAGGAGGGCCATCGCGTCGCGCGCGCCCTGCAGGTACGGGTCGCCGTCGCGCCTGCGGTCCATCTCTCGCGGGCCCTCGCCGGTCAGCAGCCAGTGGCCGTTCACGGCGAGCGCGTGCGGCAGGCGCAGCATCACGTCGCCGTTGGGGACGCGGCCGCGGGTGAACCACTCGCTCACCGTGGCCACGCCCACCCCCACCTCGCGCGCGAGGTCCGCCTGCGACATCCCCCGGTCGTCCAGGAGCTGGCGCAGGCGCTCGAAAAAGGCGGACAGCTCCACCGCCTTGCGGCGCACCGGGGCTGCGTTCGGCTCGGGAGTCAGGACCGCAACTCCAACTGCTGGTGTCGGTTGGGCTAACACCGGCCGGTCTCGCTGCAAGAGTTTCGCCGCTTCGACGGATCGAACGGCATTTGACAGGCCGAACGCAGACTAGCAGATTGAGAACGCCGGAGCAAGATCGGGCCGGGCGCCCCGCCAGGCTGGCCTCCGAGGGACCCCCACCCCACCCCGCCGTGAGCACGATCCTGCTGGTCGAAGACCACGAAGACAACCGGATCGTCTACCGCACCGTGCTGGAGCACTTCGGCTACACGGTGCTGGAGGCGCACGACGGCGAGGAAGGCGTCCGCCGCGCCCGCGAAGACCGCCCCGACCTGGTGCTGATGGACATCTCCATCCCCAAGCTCGACGGGTGGGAGGCCACCCGGGCCCTCAAGTCCGACCCCGCGACGGCGCGCATCCCCGTGATCGCGCTCACCGCCCACGCCCTTCCCGAAGACCGCGCCCGCGCCACCGAGGCCGGCTGCGACGGCTACCTGGCCAAGCCGGTGGAGCCGCGCCGCGTGGTCGAAGAGGTCCGCCGCGTCCTGGACGGCGGATCCAATCCCGCGCAGTAGCCCGCCTCGCCCCTCCCCGCCACGCCCCGTCCCACCCCGCTGGACGTCCCCCGCCGCGCGCCGCAGGATGCGAACCGGATTCGCATCCCCCGGACCCCCGACGCCTTTCGCCGCGATGGACGCCGCCCTCACCGCCCCCGTTCCCGTATCCGCCGCCCGCCGGCCGCAGCAGGACCGCAGCCGCGAGACCGAGGCGCGCATCCTCCGCGCGCTCGCCGAGCTGCTGCGCGCGCGCCCCTTCGAGCGCCTGTCGGTGGCCGACGTGGCCGAGCGCGCCGGCGTCTCGGTGGGCGGCTTCTACGCCCGCTTCGCCAGCAAGCACGACGCGCTGCTGCACCTCTCCTACGAGGGCTACGTGGCCGAGACCGCCGCCGAGGCGGCCCGCGTGCTGGCGCCCGGGCGCTGGCGCGGGCGGGGGATCGCGCCCGTGGCCGAGGCCTACTTCCGGCTGGTGATCGGCGGCGCGCGCCGCCACTTCGCGGTGATCCGCGAGCTGGTGCAGCGCAGCCGCGCCGACCCGGGCGGCGCCCCCGGCGCCGACGCCTACGACCGCTTCGTCGAGGTGGTGCACGAGCCCTTCCGGCGCCTGCTGCGCGCGCGCCTGGCCGAGGTGCGCCACCCCGACCCCGAGCTGGCGCTGCGCGTGGGCTTCTCCGCCTGCCACTCCGCCGCCCGCGAGGCCGTGCTCTTCCCCCACATGCGCCCCGTCATGGGCGAGATCGCAGACGAGCGCCTGGCCGCGGAGCTGGCCCGCATGTTCTGCGGCTACCTCGGCGCCCCGCTCCCCGACGACCGCGGTTGAAGTGAGCCGCGAACTGCGAACTGCTCGTTCGGGCGTGTCCCTCCGCTGCGCTCCGGGCCGGGCTGCGCGCGCGGTAGGGCACGATACGACCGTGCCCAACCGCGCCGGGCCGCCGCCGCGACGAAACCCCGTGTCGCGGCGGCGTCCCGGCCCTCCGGGCGCGCATCCCTCACGCGGGTTTCGTCGCGCGCAGGTTCCTGGGGATCGCAGGGGCGAGCATGCGAGTCCGAGCACAGGCGGCATCGGCGCAAGAGACCGCCTGCCGAGCATGTACTGGCATCCGCCGGTCGAGGCATGCCTCGCCCCTACGAGGCTCCCGCTCCTCGCAGCGAAGCCGCAAAGTCCACCCTCTCCCAAACCTGGGAGAGGGTTGCCGCTCTCAGGCGGCGGGAGAGGGCCCCGCGCGAGAGCCTGCCGCAAAGCGATAGACCCTCCCTGCACGACCCGTCCCGTCGCGCGAAGCGCCGGGGTGTTTCCCCTCTCCACGGCGTGAGCGAGGGAAGCGCACCCTCACTCCTCCCGCAGCGCCTCCAGCGGCGTGTGCCGGAACACCTCGCGGCTGGCCCAGAGCCCTACCGCCCCCGCGAGCGCCGTCACCGCCGCGGCGAGGACGAGGAGCGGCGAGACGGGCACGGCGAAGTCCACCTCGAACACCCAT
>DASVWD010000247.1 GCA_036389795.1 Longimicrobium sp. | reverse complement strand
CGGGCAGGGGTCGCGCGGAAGCGGCGGAAGGCGCGGGAAAGCTGAGAATGCGGGCTCCGGTGTCACACCGGCGGCCCGCCGCGCGTTGTATCGTCTTCCGCCCGCGCCGAGACGTGGACGGAGGGCGCGCGTGGCGCGTTTCGTGCTGCCCGGGGGCGCGCCGCGGCCGGTTCGGAACGGGAGCGGCGGCGCGTGTGACGCCCCGCGACGGTCCGTCGTCTACGCGCGCCGTACCCGAATACCATGGACAGAGCGCACATGGCGCGCTAGACTCCTGCGTTGCAGACGGTTGCGCGGCGATGACCGCGCCGCGCGGCTGAGCCCGAACCATCAACCGACCTTCATGCTCGTTCCCGACCTCTTCCTGCGGTTCCGGCGGCCTCTCGTCCTGGCGCTCCACCTGCTGCTGATCCCGCTGGGATACTACTGGGCGTTCGCGCTGCGCTTCGACTTCACGATGCCGCCCGAGTACGCCCATTTCTTCTGGCACTCGCTGGTGCTGCTGGTGGCGCTCAGGGTCGCCTCGTTCGCCGTGTTCGGGCTCTTCCACGGCTGGTGGCGCCACGTGGGGATGAGCGACCTGATCGACCTGCTCAAGGCCGTCACGCTCAGCAGCCTGCTGCTGCTGGTGGCGCTGTTCATGACCTCCGAGATCAACGGCTTCCCCCGCTCGGTGCTGGTGCTGGACTGGGCCACGGCCATCCTGATGTTCGGCGGGCTGCGCTTCGGCGTGCGCGCCTTCCGCGAGGAGCGGCTGGTCCCCTGGAGAGCGCACAAGGGGCGGCGGGCGCTCATCATCGGCGCGGGGCAGGGGGCCGAGCGGCTCCTGCGCGAGACGCAGCGCGACGGCGCCTCGGGGATCTATCCCGTGGGGATCGTGGACGACGACCCCGACAAGCGCGGGATGCGGCTGCACGGCGTCCCGGTGCTCGGCACCACCGCCGACGTCGGGCCCCTGGTGACCAAGGCGGGGATCCAGCTGCTGGTGATCGCCATCCCCTCGGCCACCCGCGAGCAGATGCGCGCCATCGTCGACGCCTGCCTGGCCACCGGCGTGGAGTTCAAGATCGTCCCCTCCATGCGCGAGCTGCTGGACGGCCGCGCGCGGCTGGGGCAGCTGCGCGACCTGGAGATCGAGGACCTGCTGGGGCGCGAGACCGTCGAGCTGGCGCTGGACGGGCCCAGCGAGGACCTGCAGGGGCGCACCGTGCTGGTCACCGGCGGCGCCGGCTCCATCGGAAGCGAGCTGGCGCGGCAGATCGCCGGCTTCGGGCCCGCCGAGCTGGTGGTGCTCGACCAGGCCGAGAGCGCGCTCTACTTCACCCACCTGGAGCTGGTGCGCGCCCACCCCGAGCTCCGGGTGAGCGCCGTGGTGGGCGACGTCACCGACCAGGGGCGGGTGGACCACGTCTTCGCCCGCTGGCGCCCCGACTACGTCTTCCACGCGGCCGCCTACAAGCACGTGCCGCTGATGGAGTCGAACCCCGTGGAGGCGGTGCGCAACAACGTGCTGGGCACGCTGTGCGTGGCCCAGGCCGCCGCGCACTACGGGGCCGAGAAGTTCGTGCTGATCTCCACCGACAAGGCGGTGCACCCCTCCAGCGTGATGGGCGCCACCAAGCGCGTGGCCGAGCAGATCGTGCTGGGGTGGCCGGGCCTCCGGAAGAGCCGCACCGACTTCCGCGCCGTGCGCTTCGGCAACGTGCTGGGCTCCGACGGCAGCGTGATCCCGCTCTTCAAGCGGCAGCTGGCGGCCGGGCACCCGCTCACCGTCACGCACCCCGAGGTCACCCGCTACTTCATGACCATCCCCGAGGCGGTGGCGCTGGTGCTGCAGGCGGCGGCGCTGCCAGAGGCCGCGGGGCGCATCTGCATGCTGGAGATGGGCGAGCCGGTCCGGATCGTGGAGCTGGCCGAGAACCTGGTGCGGCTCTCGGGGCTGGAGCCGTACAGCGACGTGCAGATCGTCTTCACGGGACTGCGCCCCGGCGAGAAGCTCCACGAGGAGCTCATGGCCGAGCGCGAGGAGACGGTCCCCACCACGGTGCACAAGATCCGCATCGTGCAGACCTCCGAGCCCGAGGTGGCCGAGCTCACCAGCGGGCTGGACCGCCTGGCCGCCTCGGCCGCCGTGGGCGAGGCCGCCGACGTGGTGGGGGCGCTGCGCGCGCTGGTCCCCGAGTGCGTCCCCCCCTTGCGCGAGCGGGGCCTGCAGCCCACCGAGGCCGAGTAGCGGGCCCGGGCGCGAGGCTGCCACGCGGCGGGGCGCCGGCTTGCGCTCCGCCGCGCTCCCGCTATCCTTTCGCGAGCGAAACCCCGTAGCGAAGCCGCCCCGGCGGGCGGCCGCAGGAACTATCCGGATGATCCGACCCGCGACCGACGAGATGAGCGAGCAGGCCACGCCGCGCGAGCGGCTCCTTTCCCGAATCGAGAGCCGCGAGGCCGTCTGCGGCGTGGTGGGCCTGGGCTACGTGGGGCTGCCGCTGGCGGTGGAGCTCGCCCGGAGCGGCTACCGCGTGCTGGGCTTCGACGTCTCCGAGGGCGTGGTCGAGGGCGTCAACGCCGGCCGGAGCCACGTGCTCGACACCCCCGCCGAGGTGCTGGAGACCTTCGTGAAGGGGGGGCTGCTGGAGGCCACCACCGACCTGTCGCGCCTGGGCGAGTGCGACGCCGTCTCCATCTGCGTCCCCACCCCGCTCAACAAGACCAAGGAGCCCGACCTCTCGTACGTGGTGGCCGCCGCCCACGCGGTGCACTTCTGCCTGCGCCCGGGGCAGCTGGTGGTGCTGGAGAGCACCACCTACCCCGGCACCACGCGCGAGCTGCTCCTGGCGCGCTTCGAGGAGTCGGGGCTGGTGGTGGGTGAGGACTTCTTCCTCTGCTTCAGCCCCGAGCGGGTGGACCCCGGCAACCCCGAGTGGCACACGCGCAACACGCCCAAGGTGCTGGGCGGGATCACCCCCGCCTGCACCGAGGCGGGGCTCGCGCTCTACTCGCGCGTCTTCGACGCGATGGTGCCGGTGGAGAGCGCCGAGGCCGCCGAGCTCACCAAGGTCTACGAGAACACCTTCCGCATGATCAACATCGCGCTGGCCAACGAGCTGGCGCAGGCGTGCGACGTGCTGGGGGTGGACGTGTGGGGGGTGATCGAGGCGGCCGCCACCAAGCCGTTCGGCTTCATGAAGTTCACCCCGGGGCCCGGCCTGGGCGGGCACTGCATCCCGCTGGACCCGCACTACCTGTCGTGGAAGATGCGCACGCTGG
>DASVWD010000246.1 GCA_036389795.1 Longimicrobium sp. | reverse complement strand
CAGGCCGGCGGTGGGATCAGCGCTCGCCTGCGATGGCGGCCGGACTAACTGACCACATCTGGAGCATGCGCGAACTGCTCACCACTGTGGTGATTCCCAGGGCCGTCAACTCTGTTTAGGCACACGGCCCACTTTCGCACTCACGCACTTTCGCACTTCACCTCGGCTGCGCGGCCGCCACCCGGAACGCGTGCAGGCTGATCCGCTCGCCCTGGCGCAGGAGGCGGCCGGCGGTGGCCACGGCCGCGTCGGCGCCCTCGCCGCGGACGTGGGCGCGCACGCACGCCTCCACCTCTTCGCGCAGGACGGCGAAGTCGCGCCGCAGCTCGTCTTCGCTCCACCCCAGGCGGCGCCGCTGCTCGCCGTGCAGCTCGGCCACCAGGCGCTGGATGCGGCTGCCGTCGCGCAGCAGCCCGGGGGCGTCCTCTCCGGCGGCGCCCAGCACCAGGAGCGCCTGCGCCACGTCGGCCACCAGGGTGGCGGCGTGGTTGGCCAGGTCCACCTCGCCGGCCTCGGCGGCGTGCGGCGCGGCGGGGTCGGCGCGCAGCCGGCGCACGTACGCGGCGGCCACCTCGTCGACCGAGCCGGTGAGCTGCCGCCCGGCGGCCACGAGCGCCTCGCCCGAGCGACGGCGCGGCCCCTCGGCGCGGGGCGCCTCGGGGCGGCGCGCGCCCGCGGCGGGGAGCCAGAGGGTGAAGCACGAACCCCGGCCCGGGACGCTGCGGACGGTGAGGTCGCCGCCCATGTGGCGGGCGAGCTGGCGGGCCACGGTGAGCCCCAGCCCGCTCCCCCCCTCGGTGCGGGTGTGGCCGCCCCGCGCCTGCCGGAACGGCTCGAAGACGGGCGCCAGGTCGGCCGGCGCGATCCCCACGCCGGTGTCCTCGACGTCGATGCACACCCAGGGGCCGGAGCCGGCGAGCCGCGCGCCGGGGGGCGCCGAGTCCGTGACGGAGCAGCCGACGCGCACCTCGCCCCCGGCCGGGGTGAACTTGACGGCGTTGGAGAGGAGGTTGCCCAGCACCTGCGCCACCCGCCGCACGTCGCCCAGGTAGGCGGCCTCCTCCTCCCCCGCGCAGGCGCCGGCCAGGCGCACGCCCCTGGCCTCGGCGTCGGGACGCGCGCGCGCGAGCGCCTCGTCCACGGCGTCGGCCGCCCGGGCGCGCTCGGCGGCCACCGGGAGCTGCCCGGCCTCCAGGCGCGCCAGGTCGAGCACCTCGTCCACCAGGCCCAGCAGGTGGGCGCTGGCCGAGCGCACGCGGTCCAGGTGCTCGCGCTGGGCGTCGGTGACGGGGCCGGCCAGCTCCAGCTCCAGCAGGTCCACGTACCCCAGCACGGCGTTCAGCGGGGTGCGCAGCTCGTGGCTCATGGTGGCCAGGAACTCGCTCTTGGCGCGGCTGGCCTCCTCGGCCTGGGCGCGGGCGCGCTCGGCGGCGCGGTAGAGGCGCGCGTTGTCGATGGCCATGGCGGCGCGCCGGGCCAGGTCTTCGGCCAGCGCCAGGGAGTCGGGGCCGTACTGGCCGCGCTCGGGGCTCACGAAGGTGATGGCCCCGTGCACGTGCCCGCGCGCCAGCATGGGAGCCACCATCAGCGAGCCGATCCCCAGCTCGCGCAGGAGGCGCAGGTTCCGCTCGTCGCGCGCGGCCTCGGCCAGCAGCTCGTCGGGGACGTGCGAGACCACCTCGGAGCGGCGGGTGCGCACCGCCAGGGGCACGCCCAGCGGGTCGTCCACCTGGGGAGGCCACCCCGAGGTGAGGCGGCGGGCCAGGGCCTGCTTCTGCGGATCGGGGTGGACCACGGCCAGGCGGCGCATCGTCCCGTCTTCCTCGACCACGTCGACGATGCACCAGGCGCCCAGGTGCGGCAGGGCCAGGCCGGCCACGGCGGACAGGGTGGACTCGTAGTCGAGCGAGTCGGCCAGGATGCGGCTGGCCTCGGCCAGGATGGCGTGCCCCGAAGGCGCGGGGAAGCCGGACGGCGCGCCGAGGGGCGGGGGGTGGGCCGCGGTCACGAAGGGGTCAGCCGACGGCCGCCCGGCCGGTCTGTCCGGCCTCGATGCCGGTGTCGGCGGCGCCGCGCAGCACGCGGCGGATCACCTCGGCGCGGCGGTCGGCCTCGTCGGCCTGCGCGAGGAAGTGGCCGGCGGAGCGCCCGTTCCCCCGCTCCTCCATGCGGCGGCACATGCGCCGGGCCAGGGCGCCGCGCTCCTTGAGCGCCTGGAACGCGGTCCACAGCGCCGCCTCGACGCTCTCGTCCTGCTCGGCCAGGAGCGTCTCGGCGCCGTAGGCGTGCCCCACCCGGCAGCGGTAGCGCACCAGCTCGCCGTCCTTGAGCTCCCAGAGCACGCCGTGGCACTCGGGGCAGGAGAAGCCCGACGGGGTGCCGGGACGCTCGTCGGCCTGGAGCGCCGCGGGGTCCAGTTCGGCGATCTCGGCCTCCACGTCGTCCCGGGAGCCGTTTCCCCGGGTGTCTTCCATCGCCTCCACCTCCTCCTGCACGGGGGTGTTCACCAGCTCCACCAGCAGCGCGGGGAGCTCCGCCAGGGGCGCCACGTGGTGCACCTTCGCGTTGGAGATGGCGCTGAGCGGCATCCCGGGGTAGAGCGCGTCGGCGGGGTCCTGCACCACCGTCATGCCGCCGTGGCGGCGGACGGCGGCCAGCCCGGCCGTCCCGTCGTCCAGGTTTCCCGAGAGCACAACGCCGATCACCCGCGGCCCGTACGAGCGCGCCGCCGAGCGGAAGAGCGGGTCGGCCGCGGGGCGGTGGCCGTTCTCGCGGGGGCCGGCGGTGAGCCGCACGTGCCCCTGGTGCACCACCAGGTGCCGGTTGGGGGGCGCCACGTAGACGGTGCCGCTCCGCAGCTCGGCGCCGTCTTCGGCGTGCACCGCGGGGAGGCGGCCGTGCCGCTGCAGGATGCTCGGGAGCATGCTGGTGGCGTGCGCCGGGAAGTGCATCACCACCAGCACGGCGGCGGGCAGGTCGGGCGGCAGCCCGGCCGCCAGCGCGGAGAGCGCCTCCACCCCCCCGGCCGAGGCCGCCACGACGATCACGTCATGTCCCTGCACCGTCCTCTCCCGTGCTGGCCACCTGCGGCGTCCCCGCGGCTCGCGGGTGAACGGAGTCACGTGAGCAAGAGCCGTGCACGGCCGGCGCATGGAGGCGCCACCTTTGACACTTCCCGCTTCCGCGCCGATATTGGCCGGTACCCTCCCCGGCGGAGGGCCTCCCCCACCCGGAGAGCCGCGATGCGCACCCCGTCCGGCCGCGCCCCCTCCCCCGTGAGCGGCGGGGACGAGGCAACCGACCGCCCCCGCACGGTGGTGGCGGTGGGCGCCTCGCTGGGCGGGATCCGCGCGCTGAAGCGGGTGCTCGGCGCGCTTCCCGCCGACTTCCCCGCCGCGGTGCTGGTGGTGCAGCACCTGAGCCCGCGCTCGCGCAGCGTGCTGGACCAGGTGCTCTCGCCCGAGACGCGGCTGCCGGTGGGCGCGGCGCGAGACGGGGAGCGGATGGTGGAGGGGAGGGTCTACCTGGCCCCGCCCGGACGGCACCTCCGCGTCGAGCGCGACGGCACCCTCTCGCTCTCCGACGACCCGGCCGTACAGTTCGTGCGCCCCTCGGCCGACGTGCTCTTCGCCTCGGTGGCGGACGCGTTCGACGGCGAGGCGGTGGCGGTGGTGCTCACCGGCCGCGAGCGCGACGGGGCGGGCGGGGTGGTGCGCGTGCACGACCGGGGCGGCACCGTGATCGCGCAGGACCCGGCCGGCGCCGTGGCGCGCGGGATGCCCGAGAGCAGCATCCGCACGGGGGCCGTCGACCACGTCCTTCCGCTCGACGAGATCGCTCCGGCGCTGGTGCGGCTGGCACGGCGGAACGTGTGAGCAGTGCGGAAGTGCGTGAGTACGCGGTACGAGGTACGAAATCGCGGTTGGTCGCGGCGGCAGGGGCCCTCACCCGGCGCCAGCAACCCTCTCTCCCAACCCCGGGAGGGTACTTGACGGGTTGGACGTGGGCCGAGGGTGCGCGCGGAAAGCTCGCGCAGGGGCGAGGCACGCCCTGGCATGCCTCGACCGGCGGATGCCGGTGCCTGTGCGGGAGGCGGGGCTGACGTGCCGGTGCAGCTTCGCGCGGACTCGCATGCTCGCCCCTGCGAATCCGGGCGATGCGCGTGACGAAACCCCGCGTGAGGGATGCGCGCCCGCCAGGGCCGGGACGCGGGGTTGGGCGCGGCCGGGGCCCGGCGCCGTTGGGCAGCGTGGTTTGCTGCCCTACGGCGCGCGCAGCCCGGCCCGGAGCGCAGCGGAGGGACACGCCCGAATCCGTCGCGCGGTTCCCGGCCACGCCGTCCGGCGGCATCTTCCCGGCACAAAAATGCGCAACGCAGGACCCGCATGACGCGCAACGAGCACGACCCCGCCTTCGAGAGCCTGCTGGAGTTCCTCCGGGACGACCGCGGCTTCGACTTCACCGGCTACAAGCGCTCCTCGCTCATGCGCCGGGTGCGCAAGCGGATGGACGAGGTGGCGGCGGCGGACTACGCGGCCTACCGGGGGTACCTGGAAGAGCGCCCGGACGAGTTCACCGCCCTCTTCAACACCATCCTGATCAACGTCACCGGCTTCTTCCGCGACCCCGAGGCGTGGGAGACGCTGGTGCGCGGCCACCTGGCGCCGCTGCTGGAGCGCAAGGCGCTCGACGAGCCGCTGCGCGTGTGGAGCGCGGGGTGCGCCTCGGGCGAGGAGACGTACACGCTGGCCATCGTGCTGGCCGAGGCGCTGGGGCCGGACCGCTTCCGCGAGCAGGTGAAGATCTACGCCACCGACGTGGACGACGAGGCGCTCCTGCAGGCGCGCCAGGCCGTCTACCCCGCCAGGGCGCTGGAGGCGGTGCCCGCGGAGCTGCGCGAGCGCTACTTCGAGCCGGCCGCGGAGCGGTTCGCGTTCCGGCCCGACCTCAGGCGCCTGGTGATCTTCGGGCGGCACGACCTGGTGCGCGACGCGCCGATCTCGCACCTGGACCTGCTGGTGTCGCGCAACACGCTGATGTACTTCGACGCCGAGGTCCAGGCGCGCATCGTCAGCCGCTTCCACTTCGCGCTGAACGACGGGGGCCTGCTGTTCCTGGGGAAGGCGGAGATGATGCGCACCCACGGGAGCCTCTTCGCCCCGCTCGACCTGAAGGCCCGCGTCTTCGCCAGGGTGTCGCGCCCCGCCAGCCTGCGCGAGCGGCTGCTGGCGCTGGGACCGCCGCCGCGCGAAGGGGGCCAGGTCTCGCAGCGCGGCCAGCTCCGGCTGCGCGACGCGGCGTTGGACGCGGGCGCCGCGGCCCAGCTGGTGGTGGCGCCCGACGGCACCCTGGCGCTGGCAAACGAGCCGGCCCGCGCCCTCTTCGGGCTCAGCGCCGCCGACGTGGGACGCCCGCTGCAGGACCTCACCGTGAGCTACCGCCCGGTGGAGCTGCGCTCGCGGATCGAGCAGGCTGGCCAGGAGCGGCGGCCGGTGCGGCTGGAGCAGGTGGAGTTCCCCGGCCCCGGCGGCGACTTCCGCACCTTCGACCTGCACGTGGTGCCGCTCCTGGACGGGGCCAGGGCGCCGCTGGGGGTGAGCATCGCGTTCGTGGACGTGACCGCGTCGGCGCGGCTGCGGGCCGAGCTGTCGGAGGCCCACCAGGAGGCGGAGACGGCGTTCGAGGAGCTGCAGAGCACCAACGAGGAGCTGGAGACCACCAACGAAGAGCTGCAGAGCACCATCGAGGAGCTGGAGACCACCAACGAGGAGCTGCAGAGCACGGTCGAGGAGCTGGAGACCACCAACGAGGAGCTGCAGAGCACCAACGAAGAGCTGGAGACGATGAACGAGGAGCTCCAGTCCACCAACGAGGAGCTGGAGACCCTCAACGACGAGCTGAGCCGGCGCACGGCCGAGCTGAACAACGTCAACGCCTACATGCGCTCGATCCTCGCCTCGCTGCGCCTGGCGGTGGTGGTGCTCGACCGCGGCTTCGACATCCGCGTGTGGAACCGCCAGGCCGAGGACCTGTGGGGGCTGCGCGCCGACGAGGTGGAGGGGCTCGCCTTCCAGAACCTCGACATCGGCCTGCCGGTGGAGCGGCTCAAGGCCCCGGTCCGCGCCTGCATGGAGGGCGCGACCCAGGCCGAGGAGCTGGTGCTGGACGCCGTGAACCGCCGCGGCCGCGCCATCCGCTGCAAGGTGATCTGCTCCCCGTTCCTGGACGGCGGGCGCGCGGTGCGCGGCGCGGTGCTGGTGATGGAGGAGCTGCGCGCGGGCGCTCCCTCCGGGCTGCGCGGCGAGCGGGCGGCTGCCCTGGTGGAGGAGCCGCACGGCGACGGGCAGGACGGCGGCTGAGCGGCGGAGGTCCGGCCGTGCCTCCAGGCGGCCGGTCGTGTCGGACACCCGGGCAGTTGCGTGAAGACGATGCCGCGGACGAGCCGGAACGCAGTCGCGGAGCAGCCCCGCCGGGAGGCGGCCTGGGAGTGCTTCCACCGCAGCATCTCGCAGTCGCTCGCCCTCTGGCCCGGGGTGCACGCGATGCCCGCGCATGAAGACCACGCCGACCCCATGGTCAGGGCCATGCAGCGGGCGCGGCGCCAGACGTGGCTGCACGCCCGCCACGTGCTCGGGTGGTCCATGTTCGAGTCCATCCGCATCGCCACCCGCCTGGCCGAGGTCTTCGCCGAGTGGACGCGGGGCGCCGGCCCCTGGCTGGACGAGCTGGGGACCTGGCTGGAGGAAGTGGAGCGGCAGGCGCGGCAGCCGTCCGCCGCCAGCCTGGAGCTCCGCTTCGTCGACCACCTGATGGACTCCGCGCGCTCAACGGACTTCCGCCTGGCGGAGATCGACCTGGCGCTGGACGCCTTCCGCAGGGCGGAGGAGGGGCAGCGCAGGGCGGCGGCGGGGTGAGGGAGTCCGCGGAACGCCCGCGTCCGCCGCACCTCCTCCGGGGGGGGGGCGGTCCGGCCCTGATCGTCCGCACGCGGAGAAGGCCGAGGACCCGGTCCTCGCCCGGCCGATTTCTCCGCTTTCCCGCGTGGGCCGCCGACCGGGAGGGAAGGAGCCGACGATGGGACCACCAGGAACCGCGCCGCACGACGCCATGAGCGATCAGCCCTCCCCGGCCGAAGCCGCCCGCGAGGGCGCCGAGCTGCGCCGCCAGGAAGCCGAGCGGGAGCGCGCCGAGTGGGAGCGCGAGCGGCGGGCCTCCGCCGAGTCGTCGGGCGCGGCCGAGCAGCAGCGCGCGGTCGCGGAGGAGGAGCGGTTCTCGGCCGAGACCGACCGGAAGGACGCCGAGGAGCTGCGCCGGCACGTGGAAGAGGTGCGGGCGCTCTCGGAGTGGAGGCGCACCGAGGCCGAGCGGCTGCGCGAGACGGCCGAGCAGGCGCGCCACGTGGCCGAGGAGGCGCGGCGGGTGGCGGAAGCCGCCCGACGGGACGCCGAGGCCGCGCGCCGGGAGGTGGCGCAGCTCCAGCAGCGCTACGAGCACCAGATGGAGGTGATGCGCGAGGTGCAGCGGACGCTCGACGCGCTGCTCGCCGCGCGCGAGCTGCGGGATCGCGAGCTGTAGCCGTGCGGCCGCCTCACCCGCCCTCCGCGTCGTCGTCCCCCTCCCCCGGCTCGCGCCACTCCAGCACCCGCGCCGCCCGCCCTTCCGCCGAGGCCCGCCAGAACACCGCCGGCCGCTCGCGCCCCCACGCCAGCCGCACGTCGCGCCGCTCGGCGAGCCCCATCCCGCCGTTCACACCACGTCGGTATTTCGATCGATCCCGCGGCAGGCTCCCGGTGCGGCCGCCCCGCGACACCTCCCGCGCGCCTGTCGCCCCGCGTGGCGCAACGCTTGCTCCGGAAGGGAATGGACGTTCCCCGGCGGCGCGGTTCCCTGCAACACCCTGGCGATGGCGTCGCACACCGAGCTCCGCGACCAGCTCCACGCAGCCGTCCGCCGCGTCGACGCGCTGCGCGAGCGCGCGGCCCACTCCCCCGCCCCGCTGCTGGAAGAGGCGCTGGAGGAGCTGCTCACCGCGCTCGAGGAGCTGCGCGTCACCGAGGAGGAGCTCCGGCGGCAGATCGACGCGGTGGCCGCCGGGCAGGCGCGCGTCGAAGAGGAGCACCACCGCTACCTGGCGCTCTTCCACTTCGCCCCCGACCCCTACCTGGTGACCGACCTGGACGGCGTGGTGCGCGAGGCCAACCGCGCCGCCGGCGAGCTGCTGGGAGTCCGCGAGTCGCGGCTGGCGGGGAAGCCGCTGGCCGTGTACGTGGCCCCGCCCCAGGCGCGCGCCTTCCGCACCGCGCTGGCCCGCCTCCCCGCGCACGACCGCGTGGAGGGGTGGGACCTGCGGCTGCACCCGCGCGGGCGCGAGGCGGTGGAGGTGAGCTGCACCGTGGCGGTGGAGCGCGACCGGGCGGGCCTCGCCCGGGGGCTGCGCTGGCTCCTGCGCGACGTCACCGAGCGGCGCGCCGCCGAAGAGCGCGGGCGGCGGCTGGAGGCCGAGCGCGCCGCCCGCGCCGAGGCCGAGGCCGGGCAGCGCCGCCTGGCCGCCGTGCTGGAGGGCACCAGCGACGCCTTCTTCAGCGTCGACTTCGACTGGCGCATCACCTACGTGAACCGCTGCGCCGAGCGGCTGTGGGACCGCCCGCGCGCCGACCTACTGGGGCGCACCCTGTGGGAGTGCTTCCCCGAGGCGGGCGCGAGCGAGTCCGGGCGGGCGCTGCGCCGGGCCATGGCCGAGCGCCGCACCCTGCGGGTGGAGGTGGTCTCGCCGGTGCTGGGGCGCTGGGCGGAGGTGGAGGCCTTCCCCGTCGACCAGGGGCTCTCCGTCTTCTTCCGCGACGTGCACGAGCGCCGACGCCGCGAAGAGGCCGACCGGCTCCTCGGCCGCGCCAGCGAGGTGCTGGCCGGCACCCTGGACCCCGCCGCGACCCTGCAGCAGGTGGCCGAGGTGGCCGCCGGCACCCTGGCCGACTGCTGCATCGTCCACGTGGCGGAGGGCGGCGCCGTGCGCGCCGCCGGCGTGGCCCACGCCGACCCCACCCGGCTGGAGCTGCTGCGCGGGACGCTGCGCCGCTTCCCCGTGGACCCCGTGGGCCCCGGCCCGGTGACGGCCGCGCTGCGCACCGGCGAGCCGCAGCTCCTTTCCGAAGTCCCCCGCGCGCTGCTGGAGGAGGCGGCCGCCGAGCCCGAGCACCTGGAGATGCTGCTGGCGCTCGGCATCCGCTCGGCCATGGTGGCCCCGCTGCGCGCCGGGGGGCGCACGCTGGGCGCCCTCACCTTCGCCCGCACCGGCGGCGCCCCGTACGACGCCGCCGACCTGGCCGTGGCGGCCGACCTGGCCCGGCGGGCGGCGCTGGCGCTGGAGAACGCGCGCGCCTACGAGCAGGCGCGCCAGGCCACCCGCGCCCGCGAGGAAGTGCTGGCCGTGGTCTCGCACGACCTGCGCAACCCGCTGCACGCCGTGCTCCTGGCGGCCACCGTGCTGGACGAGTACAGCGGCGCCGCGAAGTGGAGCGAGCGCGAGCGCAAGCAGCTGCGCGCCATCCGCAGCTCGGCCCAGCAGATGTCGGCGCTGATCCGCGACCTGATGGAGGCGGCGGCGCTGGAGAGCGGCCAGCGGGCGCTGCACCTGGAGGCGGTGGAGCCCGCGCGTCTCCTGACCGACGCCGTGGAGCTGCACCGGGGGCTGGCCCAGCAGAAGGGGATCGCGCTGGAGCCCGAGGCCGCACCGGGGCTCCCCGCGGTGCAGGCCGACCGCGCGCGGCTGCTGCAGGTGCTGGCCAACCTGCTGGGCAACGCCATCAAGTTCACCCCCGGCGGCGGCACCGTCACCCTGGGCGCCGCCCCCCGCGAGGGCGGAGTGGGCTTCTTCGTGAGCGACACCGGCCCGGGGATCGCGCCCGAGCAGCTCCCGCACGTCTTCGAGCGCTACTGGCGGGCCGAGCGTGGCGACCGCCAGGGGCTGGGGCTGGGGCTCGCCATCGCGCGCGGGATCGTGGAGGCGCACGGCGGGCGCATCTGGGTGCAGAGCGCCCCCGGCCAGGGCACCACCTTCTTCTTCACCCTTCCCCTGCGCCCCGAGCCGCCGCGCCAGGGCTGACGAACTTCCAGAGAACTGCAACTGCGGATTCGGGCATGTCCCCGCTGTCGCGGGGCCGGGTTGCGCGCGCGGTAGGGCTGCAAACAACGCAGCCCAACGGCGCCGGGCCACCGCCGCCACGATACCCCCCATGGCGGCGGCGTCCCGGCCCTGTCGGGCGCGCATCCCTCATGCAGCTCACCGCTCGGCGAAGGACGCAGGGGCGAGGCCTGCCTCGCCCGGCGGATCCCGGCCCGCGCGCGGCAAGCAGCCTCACGCGCCGATGCCGGCTCCGTCCGGACTCGCAGGCTCGCCCCTACAGCCTGACCGGGCCCGGCGTCAGAGCCTGAGCGGCAGGCTCACCCCGCCCGACAGCTCCATCCCGTCGTGGCCGTCGCCCAGCTCGAAGACGCGCCGCAGGTCGCCGCGCAGCGCCAGCCCCGAGGCCAGCCGCACCCGCGCGCCCACCCCGGGCGCCACCGCCAGGGCCGTCTCCATCCGCTCCGAGACGGAGACCACGCGCGACGGCTCGCCCCTGGCCGACAGGTCCCTGGGAGTGAGCCCGCCCGTGAAGAAGCGCCAGCGCACGTCCGGCTCCGCGCGGCGCACCGCCCCCACCCCCAGCGACAGCACCGGCTCCACGGCCCGCGCGGAGAGCAGGCGCACGCCGGCCTCGCCGCCGTAGCGCAGCATCCGGGTGGAGAGGTCGTCGTCGGGCCACCACGCCACCGACGCGCCCACCTCCACGCGCGAGAGCGGCGAGGCCGCGTCGCGCGTCAGCGGCAGCAGCAGGCGGCCGCCCCAGCCCTGCGCCTGGGAGCCGATGTCCGTCCGGACGCTGGTGGCGAAGTATTCGAAGGACCCGCGAGGCTCGCGGCCGGACGGCCGCGGCTGGGACTGCGAGAGCGCCGGGGCCGCCGTGGTCCCCAGCAGCGTGGCGGCCATGGCCGCGCGAAGGAAGTACCTCATCGCTCACCTCCTAGCGTTCGATCCAGGCTCCTTTCTCCTTGAGAAGCGCCCCGCCACGTGCGGGACGCGCCCTGCGGATATGCAAAAAACGCACCTACCTCTCTGGTCAAAAAGGCAGATGCGCGTAGTGGAAAGAGCGGGTTTCGGCCTTCGCAAAACGCTGTCATTCCGAGGGAGCCGCCTGAGCCGGACCTGCGAGCGAGACAAAGCCGGGCGGCGACCGAAGAATCTACTCGACCCATGCGAGGTCCGCCCCAATGGAGCCGGCCTCATCGCTGGCTGAGTAGATTCTTCGGTCGCGTCCAGGCTCCGGTGCAGACGCGGTTTACGTCAGACGCTCCCTCAGAATGACACCGTTCTGTAGCCGCGGCTCACACGCATTTACGAGGGCGGTCGGTGCCACCCATCACCGCGGCTCTCTTTCGCCTGCTCGAGTTCGCGTTCGACCAGGGCCGACATCGCCCGCGCACGCTCGAAGGCCGCCCTCCTCTCCGGTGTGTCGGGCGAACCTTTCTCCAACTCCTCCAGGATCTCCCGAACGCCTTCCGGAGAAAGTCGAACGGTCATCATTCTCCCCTGAATTGCGAATGGACGTTGGCCCGCAGCACCACCGCGCCCGCGCCGCCCAGCTCCAGCCGCCCGTCCGGGTGCAGGCGGGCCACCTCGCCCTCCCGGCCCCCGCCGAAGCGGCCCTCCTCCGTCGAGAGCAGCAGCTCCCACCTCTGCCCCCGGGGCGCGCGCGTCTCCTCGCGGGCGGCGGGGTCGGCGGCGAGGGCGCCGGCGAAGGAGACCACCAGCAGGAGCGCGCTCCCGTCCTCTCCCGTGCGGCGCAGCGCCAGGGCGTGCTCGCCCAGCGCCGCCACGGCGAACGAGTCGCGGCCGCGCCGCCGGAGCGCGGGGTCGCTCCGGCGGAGCGCCAGCAGCTCGCGGTAGAGCGCGCGCACCCCGGCGTGCGGCATCCGCTCCGCCTCGTCCCAGCGCAGCCTGGAGCGCGCGAAGGTCTCCGGCGCCTGCGGGTCGGGGATGCGCTCGCGCAAGGCCGGGTCGCGGAAGGCGGAGAACTTCCCGAACTCCTTGCGCCGCCCCTCCGTCACCAGCCGCCCCAGCTCCGGCGGGTGGTCGGTGAAGTAGAGGAACGGCGTGGTGGCCGCCCACTCCTGCCCCATCCACAGCAGCGGCGTGTACGGCGACAGCAGCAGCAGCGCCGACGCCGCCCGGTAGACGGACAGCGAGACGGACTCCGTCAGCCGGTCGCCCAGCGCGCGGTTGCCCACCTGGTCGTGGTTCTGGATGCAGTGCACGAACGAGGGCGGGGGGAGGTCGCCCCCCGGCGTGCCGCGCGGGCGCCCCTTGTTGCGCGAGGGCTGCCCCTCGTAGAACCACCCCTTGCGCAGCGTCTCCGCCAGGTCGCCGGCCGTCCCCGTGTAGTCGGCGAAGTACGCCTCGTGGTCACCGGCCAGGTGGCGGCGGAGCTGGTGGTGGAAGTCGTCGGCCCACACCGCGTCGATCCCCAGCCCTCCGCGGTCCGACGGCGTGATCAGCCGCCGCTCGTTCCCCTCGTCCTCGGCGATGAAGACGAAGCGGCGCCCCTCCGGGAGCGAGGCCCGCACCCGCGTCTCCATCTCGGTGAGCACGTGCACCGGCGAGTCGTCGAGGATGGCGTGCGTGGCGTCGAGCCGCAGCCCGTCGACGTGGTACTCGTGCGCCCAGTGCAGCGCGTTCTGGATCACGAACTCGCGCACCGCCGCGCTGCCGGGCCCGTCGAAGTTCACCGCGTCGCCCCAGGGCGTGTGGTGGCGGTCGGTGAAGTAGCGCCCGCAGGTGAAGGCCGGCAGGTAGTTCCCCTCCGGCCCCAGGTGGTTGTAGACCACGTCGAAGACCACGGCGATCCCCCGCGCGTGCGCCGCGTCCACCAGCCGCCTGAGGCCCTCCGGCCCGCCGTAGACGTCGGCCGGCGCGAAGAGCCCCACCCCGTCGTACCCCCAGTTGCGGCGGCCGGGGAAGGAGGCCACCGGCATCGGCTCGATCGCCGTCACCCCCAGCGCAGCCAGCTCGTCCAGCCGCCCGACGAGCGCGTCGAACGTCCCCTCCGCCGTCGCCGCGCCCACGTGCAGCTCGTAGACGACCAGGTCTTCGAGCGCCACTCCCCGCCACCCCTGGTCCGTCCACCGGAACGGCGCGGGGTCCACCACCAGCGAGGGCCCGTGCACCCCCTCCGGCAGCGCGCGGCCGGCCGGGTCGGGGAAGGCGTGCTTCCCGTCGAGCCGATACCTGTAATGCGCCCCCGCGCCCACGTCCGCGACGAACCCGGAGAACCAGCCGTCCTCCTCCGCCTGCAGCGGGTGCAGCCTCTCCGCGTCGGGTCCGTAGATCACCACCTCGACGCGGTCGTGCCCCGGCGCCCACACCCGGAACTCCGTCCCCCCGTCCCTCACGTTCGCCCCGAAGGGCAGCCGCCACTTCGCCTCGCCCACCTCCGCTTCGCCGGACTCCCGCGCTCGAGAATCAGTCGATGATGGAGACCCGCGGCCGCCGCCGCGCTCGACCGGCACTTTCAGACTTCGCACTATCACCCCTCAGATCAGATCCGAATGAACGTCGGGTCAGCGAACGATGCTGACGAGCTCCCGCTCCGGGAGCGACCCGCCCGCGGAGGCGAGTAGATCCCTCGGGTCGCTACCGCGCCCCTCGGGATGACATCGTCGCGGGCGATGGATTCCTCCGCCGGACCCGGCATCAGGTCTCGCGCTCCCGTACTTTCGCACTTTCGCACTCACGCACTCACGCACTCCCCTCGTCGCTCGCCCTGAGCAGCACCATCGACCGCCCCTCCAGCGTGACCGCCTCGCCGTCGGCGTAGCGGCGGGCGCCTTCTTCCAGCTCGGGCTCGTTGGTGTCGAGTACCACCGTCCACCCGCTCGCCGGGCCGAAGTCGGGGAGGGTGAAGTCGATGCAGGCCCCGTCGGCGTTGAAGAGGAGGAGGAAGGTGTCGTCGGTCACCTGGCGCCCCTCGTCGTCCCACTCCTCCATGGCCTCGCCCCCCAGCGCCATCCCGAAGGCGCGGATGAAGCCCGACATCCACTCCACGTCGGTCATCTCCATCCCGTCGGGGCGGTACCAGGCCACGTCCTTCACGTCGGAGCCGCGGATCGGGCGGCCGCGGAAGAACTTGCGCCGGCGGAAGGTGCGGTGCTCCTTGCGGATGCGGGCCACCTTGCGGGTGAACTCCAGCAGCGCGCGGTCGTGCTCCGACAGGTCCCAGTGGGTCCAGGAGATCTCGTTGTCCTGGCAGTAGGCGTTGTTGTTCCCCCCCTGCGTGCGCCCCATCTCGTCCCCACCGCAGATCATGGGCACGCCCTGGGACAGCAGCAGCGTCGCGATGAAGTTGCGCTTCTGCCGCTCGCGCTGGCGCACGATGTCGGCCCGGTCGGTGGGGCCCTCCACGCCGAAGTTGTAGGAGAGGTTGTGGTCGGCGCCGTCGTGGTTGTTCTCCTTGTTGGCCTCGTTGTGCTTGTGGTTGTAGCTCACCAGGTCGGCCAGCGTGAAGCCGTCGTGCGCGGTGATGAAGTTGATGCTGGCGTGGGGGCGCCGCCCGTCGCTCTCGTACAGGTCGCTGGAGCCGGTGAGGCGGAAGCCCAGCTCGCCCAGCGTCCCCTGGTCGCCCCGCCAGTAGGCGCGCACGGTGTCGCGGTACTTGCCGTTCCACTCGGCCCACAGCACGGGGAAGTTCCCCACCTGGTAGCCGCCCTCGCCCACGTCCCACGGCTCGGCGATCAGCTTCACGCGGCTGATCACCGGGTCCTGGTGGATCACGTCGAAGAAGGAGGAGAGCCGGTCCACCTCGTGGAGCTCGCGCGCCAGCGTGGCCGCCAGGTCGAAGCGGAACCCGTCCACGTGCATCTCCTGCACCCAGTAGCGCAGGGAGTCCATCACCAGCTGCAGCGTCTGCGGGTGCACCAGGTTCAGCGAGTTCCCGGTGCCCGTGTAGTCCATGTAGTAGCGGGGGTCGTCCAGCTTCAGGCGGTAGTAGGTGGGGTTGTCGATCCCCTTGAAGGAGAGGGTGGGCCCCAGGTGGTTCCCCTCGGCGGTGTGGTTGTAGACCACGTCCAGGATCACCTCGATCCCCGCCAGGTGGAGGCGGCGCACCATCTCCTTGAACTCGCGCACCTGCTCGCCGTAGTCGCGCGCGTGGGCGTAGCGGCCGTCGGGCGCGAAGAAGCCGATGGTGCTGTACCCCCAGTAGTTGCTGAGGCCCTTCTGGATCAGGAAGAAGTCGTCGATGAACTCGTGCACGGGGAGCAGCTCGATGGCCGTGACCCCCAGCGACTTCAGGTGCTCGACGACCGCGGGGTGCGCCACGGCCGCGTAGGTGCCGCGCAGCTCCTCGGGGACGTCGGGGTGCAGCTTCGTGAGCCCCTTCACGTGGGCCTCGTAGATCACCGTCTCGTGCCAGGGGATCATCGGCGGCTCGTCGCCCCGCCAGTCGAACGCGTCGTCGACCACCACGCCCTTGGGCACCCCCCAGTCGTCGCGCTCGTCGTCCAGCACCCAGTCTTCGCCCGGCTGGTCGAACGGGTAGGCGAAGGGGTGCGCCTCCCAGCGCACCGGGCCGGCCAGCGCGCGGGCGTAGGGGTCGACCAGCAGCTTGAAGGGGTTGCAGCGGAAGCCCCGGTGCGGCTCGTACGGCCCGTTGACGCGGTAGCCGTAGAAGGTGCCCGGCCCGAGCCCGGGGACGTAGCCGTGCCAGACGAACGCGGTGCGCTCGCGCAGCCGGAAGGTGCGCGAGGGCTCGTGGTCGTCGGGGCGGTCGTAGATGCAGAGCTCCACCTCGTAGGCGCGCTCGGAGTAGACGGCGAAGTTGGTCCCGTGCCCGTCCCAGTGCGCGCCCAGCGGGTACGGCTTCCCCGGCCACGCCGTCTGCGCGTGCTCCAGGAACCCCGGGACCTGCGGGAACGCCGGCTTCTTCGCCCGCGGCGCGTCCGGGTGGGCCGGGCGCCCCCCGTCCGGCGTCTCGCCCGCGGCCGGGGCGGGCGCGGCGCCCCGCGCCTCCTCCGCCTCGGCGACGGCCGCCTCTCCGCCGGCTTCCGCGTGCTGCGCGCCGGTCCCCGCCTGCTCGTCGATTCCCATCTCTGCGTCGATGCCCATGCGTGCGTCGATTCCCATCCGTGCGGTGAATTTTCCGTTCCGCCGCCGCTTCACCCCGGTCGAAACCGGGGGCTGCGACAGCACAAAGTCCGCCTGCGCGGACTCGCGTCGCGATCCGCGCGTCGCGGCAGGTGTCGGTGCTCTCTGGGAGTTGTGACGATCCCCTTCGGGTCCGGCGCCGTGCGGACTGCCCCCTGCCGCGCCCGCTTCTTGCGCCAGCGCCGGGGCCGCCCGCGCCGCCCGGTCCCCGCGCGGGCCCCAACCCGTAGACCAGCGGACGGATGCCGGACGACACCGAGCAGAAAGCGGCGGCGAGCGCGCGCCGCGTGCCCCGGGCCACCTACCGGCTCCAGCTCAACCGCGGCTTCACCTTCCGCGACGCCGCGGAGATCGTGCCCTACCTGGCCGAGCTGGGCGTGTCGGACCTGTACGCCTCGCCGTACCTGCAGGCGCGCCCCGGGAGCCTGCACGGCTACGACATCACCAGCCACGCGGCGCTCAATCCCGAGATCGGCAGCGAGGACGACCACGCGCGCATGGCGGGGCTGCTGCGTGAGCATGGACTGGGCCACCTGCTGGACATCGTCCCCAACCACATGGGGATCGGCGCCGACAACCCCTGGTGGTGGGACGTGCTCCAGAACGGCTCGGGGTCGCCGTACGCCGCCTGCTTCGACATCGACTGGCGCCCGCGCAAGCCCGAGCTGGAGGGGAAGGTGCTGCTCCCGGTGCTGGGCGACCAGTACGGGCGGGTGCTGGAGCGGGGGGAGCTCAGGCTGGTGTACGACGACGGCGCCTTCCGCGTCGACTACTTCGACCACCGCTTCCCCGCCGCGCCCGCCTCCACGGCCGCCGTGCTGCGCGAGGCGCTCGCCGGGCTGGACGGCGTGCTCGACGAGGAGCACCCCGACCGCATGGAGCTGGAGTCGGTCGCCGTGGCCCTGGAGCGGCTCCCCGCGCGGCGCCACACCGACCCGCAGAGCGTGGCCGAGCGCCGCCGCGAGCGCCTGGTCACCCAGCGCCGCCTCTCGGCCCTCTACGGCGCCTCGCGCGAGGCGGCGCGGGCGATCGACCGGGCGGTGGCGGCGTTCAACGGGTGTCCGGACGACCCGCATTCGTTCGACCGGCTGGACGCGCTCCTGGCCGAGCAGCACTGGCGCCCGGCGTTCTGGCGGGTGGCGGCCGAGGAGATCAACTACCGGCGCTTCTTCGACGTCAACGAGCTGGCCGGGGTGCGCGTGGAGGTGCCGCGGGTGTTCCAGGACACCCACCGGCTGATCCTGCGCCTGGTGCGCGAGGGGAAGGTCACGGGCCTCAGGATCGACCACCCCGACGGGCTCTTCCACCCGCGCGCCTACCTGCGCGACCTGCAGGCGGAAGCCGTGGGGGTGGGCGCGCAGGAGCGCTTCTACGTCGTCGTCGAGAAGATCCTCACCGGCGACGAGGAGCTCCCCGCGGACTGGGCCGTCGCCGGGACGGTGGGCTACGAGTTCCTGAACCGCGTGGGCGGCCTCTTCGTGGACACGGCGAACGAGGAGGCGATGGACCTCGTCTACCGCCGCTTCACGGGGGTGCGCGACCGCTTCGCCGACCTGGTCTACGAGAAGAAGCGGCTGATCCTGCGCTTCGCGCTGGTGAGCGAGCTGACGGTGCTCACCACCATGCTCTCGCGCATGTCGGAGGCGAACCGCTGCTCGCGCGACTTCACCTGGGGGGCGCTGCGCGACGCCCTGCGCGAGGTGGTGGCGTGCTTCCCCGTCTACCGCAACTACGCCGACGCCTTCGCCGGCGAGGTGAGCCCGCGCGACCGCGAGTACGTCGAGCAGGCCATCCGCCGCGCCAAGCGCCGCAACCCGGGGGTGAGCGGGTCGATCTTCGACTTCGTGCGCTCGATCCTCCTGCTGCAGTGGCCCGAGGGGCTGGACCAGGCGGCGCGCGAGGAGCACGCGCGCTTCGTGATGAAGCTGCAGCAGCTCACCGGGCCGGTGATGGCCAAGGGGGTGGAGGACACGGCGTTCTACGTCTTCAACCGCCTGGTGTCGCTGAACGAGGTGGGCGGCGAGCCGGACCGCTTCGGCGTGCCGCCCGAGGAGCTGCACGCCTTCCTCTCCACCCGCGCCGAGCGCTGGCCGCACGCGCTCTCGGCCAGCTCCACGCACGACACCAAGCGCAGCGAGGACGTGCGCGCGCGCATCCACCTCCTCTCCGAGATCCCGGACCTCTGGGAGGCGCGCGTGGGGCGCTGGGCGGAGCTGAACCGGGCGAAGAAGGGAGACGAGGACGGCCAGCTGGTCCCCGACGCGAACGACGAGTACCTGCTCTACCAGACGCTGGTGGGGGCGTGGCCGCTGGGGGAGGCGGAAGACCAGGCGCACCAGGACTTCGTGGCGCGCGTGCGGCAGTACATGGACAAGGCCACGCGCGAGGCCAAGGTCCACACCAGCTGGATCGAGCCCAACGAGGTGTACGACCAGGGACTCAGCGACTTCGTCGGCCGGGTCCTGGAGCGCGGCGGCAACCCGTTCCTGGACGACTTCCTCGCGTTCCAGCCGCTGGTGGCCCGCCTGGGGATGGTGAACGCGCTGGCGCAGACGCTGGTGAAGCTCACCGCCCCCGGCGTGCCGGACGTCTACCAGGGGCAGGAGATCTGGGACTTCTCGCTGGTGGACCCCGACAACCGCCGACCGGTGGACTACGGCGTGCGCCGGCGGATGCTGGCGGAGCTGAAGGCGCGGCTGGTGGAGGACGACCTGCGCGAGCTCTGCCGCGAGCTGGTGGAGCGCTGGGAGGACGGGCGGATCAAGCTGTACGTGACGCACGCCGCGCTCGCCCTGCGCCAGGCGCTCCCCGACGTCTTCGGCGAGGGCGGTTACGTCCCGCTGGCCGCGTCGGGAGAGAAGGCGCGGCACGCGTTCGCCTTCGCCCGCCGCGCGGGCGGCGAGGCGGCGGTCACCGTGGTCCCGCGCCTGGTCGCCGGCCTCACCCGCGAGCACGACTTCGCGCTGCCGGCGGCGAAGCTGTGGAAGGGGACGGCGGTGGAGGTCCCCGCCGGCCGCTGGAGGAGCGTCTTCACCGGCGAGGAGCTGCACGCCCGCGAGCGCGGCGCCGCGGCCGAGCTGCCGCTGGAGCGCGTCTTCGCGCACTTCCCCGTGGCGCTGCTGGAGAAGGTGGGCTGAGCCGCGAGCCCGTTCGAGGAGAAGGAGCCGATCCCGCCGACGTTGCGCCGCCGTTCACTTCGTGTATTTTCGGCCGTCCCGCCCGGCTCTCCCGACACCGCGGCCGATGTACCTGATCTTCCTCGACGGCGCCGGCAACACCGGCGCGGACCTGGCGCACCCCACCAGCACCGTCCACTACCTCCTCGCGCTCGCCGTCCCGGGCGAGAACGCGCGCTCGCTCGAGGACCGGATCACCCGGGTCCTCGAGCGCCGCTTCGGCTCCGCCTGCCGCGCGCCCGCGTTCGAGTGCAAGGGCAGCGACATGTACCGCGGGGAGGGGCCGTGCGCGGCGATGCCGCCCGGAGACCGCACGGCGCTCTACCACGACCTGGTCCGGCTCGTCGTGGAGCACGACGCCTGGGTGCTCTGGCAGGGGATCGACAAGCCGCGCCTGGCGGCCCGCTACGTCCGCCCGCTGCACCCGCACAAGCTGGCGTTCCTCTACCTGGCGGAAGACGTGGAGAGGTTCCTGCGCGACCCGCGGGAGTACGGGCTGCTGGTCTCGGACGAGGAGAAGTCGGTCGAGCAGCAGGTGATCGAGGACCTGCCCCGCTACGAGGAGCTGGGCACCTCGTTCGGCCACAAGCCCATCGACCTCACCCGCATCGTGGACAACGTGCACTGGGTCAGGTCCCACGACAGCCGGCTGCTGCAGCTCGCGGACTGCTGCGTGTACCTGTGCCAGCGGTACCGGCGCGACCGGGACAAGGAGACGGCTTCGGCGAGGGAGGTCCAGCGGCTGTGGCAGGTGGTGGAGCCGCGGGTGTGGCGCGGGAGGGTGTGGCCGTAGGGTATACAAAAACACGTGCGCAGCCGGAGCTTTCGCTGGGGCTCCGCTGGTGCGGTGCCCACTTCCGGCTGCGCCTGACGTGTTGATACCAAGCTATCGAAGGCTGTCAGGTTTGTCAACTCTGTCAGATCTGGATCGACGATGAGCCGCCGTCACTCCGTCGTGCCGACGATGATCGGGGTGCCGCTGGGCTGCGGGAGGCCGCCCTCGGGCTCTTCGGTGACGGCGACGGCGCGGAGCTGGCCGGGGGGGAGACGGTAGGTGGCCTGGACGGCCGCGCGCCCGTCGCGCCCGGGCTTGAAGGTGCCGGCGCCGACGGGGCCGGCGGGGGTGATCAGCCAGAGCTGGTAGTCGCGCCCGGGGCGCAGCCGCGGCAGGTTCTGCGCGAAGAAGGTCCAGCGGTCGGTGCGCGGGTCCCAGTACATCCGCCCGGACGGCGCCCGCTGCTGCGTGGACGCCAGGTCGATCACCCGTACACCGGGGTTCGACAGCTCGGCGATGGTGGCGTCGCGCTCGCCGAGCGCGCGGGCCAGCTCCTGGCGCTCCGCCCGCAGCAAGGCCGCCCGGCCGCGCTCGACCTCGTAGCGGCCCCTGAGCGACAGCGCGTACGCGCCCACGGCCAGCAGCAGGAGGATGGACGCCGCCGCGGCCAGCCAGCCGACGTCGAACCGGCGCGCGCGCGCCTCCCGCGCCCGCGCGAGCGGGACCACGCCCGGCTCGGGCGGCGCGGACGCGGCGGGAGCCGGCGTGGGGGAGGCGGCCTCGGGCGCGGCGGCGGAGGCCTCGCGGTCGGCGCGGGCGCGGGCGAGCAGGCGCGCGCGCAGGCGGTCGGAGCGCGCGGGGTCCATGGGGCGGTGCGGCGCGGCGTGGGCCAGGAGCGCGGCGCTCTCGCGCAGCGCGGCCAGCTCGCGGCGGCACTCTTCGCACCCTTCCAGGTGTGCGCGCACGGCCCGGGCCTCCTCGCCGTCGAGGGCGTCGAGAGCCTCGGCGGCCAGCGCGGCCCGCACGTCGTCGTGCGTCATGTCGAGACTCATGGGGCGTCCTCGCGCAGCACGGCCAGCGCCTCCCTGAGCTTCATCAGGGCCAGCCTGGCCCGGGTCTTCACCGTCCCCAGCGGCTGGCCGGTGGCTTCCGCGATCTCCGACTGGCTCATCCCGCGGAAGTAGGCCATCTCCACCGTCTGCCGCTGCTCGGGCGGCAGCGTGGCCACCGCCTCCTTGACGATCCGCCGGACCTCTTCGTCTTCTGCCGCGCCCAGCGGGTCGGCTTCGCCGCGCTCCTCGTCCGCCGGCTCGGGGAGCTCGCCGCGGGCCTCCTCGCGGAAGCGGCGGCGCGAGCGCACGCGGTCCAGGGCGCGGCTCCGGGCCATCATCACCAGCCAGGTGGAGATGCCGCCGCGCGACTCCTCGTAGCGCGCCGCCTGCCGCCACGCCTGCCAGAAGGTCTCCTCCAGCACCTCCTCGGCGTCGCCGTCGTCGTCCAGGATGCGGCGGAGCACCGAGTGCAGCAGCGGCGAGAAGCGGTCGTACAGCGCTCCCAGCGCGGCCTCGTCGCCCGCGGCCATGCGCCGCACCAGCTCGCGGTCGACGTCGGCGGAGGCGGCCGCGGCGGGGCCGGATATCTCGTTGGCTCTTGTGGAATTGTACGCCGTGGGAGCCACGCGCGGATTCACCCCTGGGGATCGCCGGGAGACGGGCGCAATGTACCGGCGCCTCCCGGCCGCATCAAGCTGCGCGGGCGCGCTCGCGGCGAGGAGCGGGCCTCGGCGCGGCGGCGGAGAGCCCCTCACCCGCCGCCTTAGAGCGGCAACCCTCTCCCGACTTCGGGAGAGGGTGGACTTGACGGACCGGTGCGAGGGGGACGGGGCTATCGCCGGCTGTTCCCTGTACCCTGTACCCTGTGCCCTGTCCCCTGCAGTTGCATGAGGGATGCGCGCCCGGAGGGCCGGGACGCCGCGGCCACGGGGGTATCGTGGCCGCGGTGGCCCGGCGCCGTTGGCCTGCGTGGTTTGCAGGCCTACGGCGCGCGCAGCCCGGCCCCCGCCAGGGGGACATGCCCGAAGCGCCGTCCGGAAGCCGTTCCGGCCGCAACCTTCTCTTCGAGGGCGTACGGCTGGAACTCGCACCCGGGCCGCACCGGGAGGTAGACGACGGACGGACGGCCCGTCGTGCCGGCGTCGGCGTAAACCCCGAGGCCGTGGTACGTGCCGACCCGGACCACCCGGCCGATCTCCAGGACGCGCGGCAGCCCGTGGTGCAGGTACCGGCGCCCGTCGAAGGTGATCGGCTCGCGGTCGACGTAGAACGCCTCGCGGATCGCGTACCCCGGCATCGGAGGGCGCGACGCGGGAGGATGGGGGCCGGACACCGCCGTGTCGGGGATCGCCGGGTCGTACATCCGCGTCTCCGTCGCCAGCTCACCGTCGCGAACCACGCAGACGCGCACCTCCCGCTGCTGCGCCGCCGCCGGCGATGCGGGGAGCACCACGAGGAGGAGCGCGAGTCCGATCAGCACGCGGGCGTTCATGGGCCGGTCCCTCCGGCTGGGCGTCCACCGTCCAATGCTTGCGGTCTCTCCCCCGGATGGTAGGACGATTTCCCCCGCGTGTCACGCCCCCCGTCTACGATCCCGCCCGCCGCGCGTCGGCGGCGGCCGCGAACGCCCGCGGGGGGGCGGCCGCCCGTCACCAGCAGCGCCTCCGCGGCGGCCCCGACGCTCAGGCGCCCGGAGAGCGGCCGGGGCGCGGAATGCTCCAGCTCGCGCAGGGCGGCGCGGGCGGTGTCGGGGAAGGTGGGATGGAAGCGCGGGTTGAGCCCCAGCGCCCGCCGCAGGTGCGCGCGCGCGGCGGCGCGGTCGCCCAGCGCCCGCTCGATCATCCCGGCGTGGAAGTGGAGCGTGGCGTCCCGCGTCCCCATCCGGAGCGCCTGCCGCATCGCCTCGCGCGCGGCCGCGTCGTCGCCCGCGCGGTGGAGCGCCCAGGCGAGCAGGTCGCAGCCGAGCACGTCGCGCCGCTCGCCGGCCTCGCGGCGCAGGAGGGCGAGCGTCTCGGGGAGATGCCTTCCGTGGTCCACGCGAAACTGCGTCCACTGGCGCGCGAACGGCTCCGGGCGCGCGGCGTTCTTCGCCTCCAGCCGCGCGTACCAGCGCTCCGCCTCGCCTGCGCGGCCGAGTTGGGCCCACGCGTCGCCGACCAGCGCGAGCGTGGCCAGGTCGGCCCCGTCGCCCAGCCGCGCGCCGATCCGCGCGACCTCGCGCCAGCGGTGGCGGAGCGCGGCCAGGCGCGCCCGGGCGGCCCAGAGGCGCGGGTCGTTCGGCTCGACAGCGAGCCCGGCACGGAGCGCCTCGTCCGCGGCGCCGAGCCGGCCGGTGCGCAGCTCCAGGTCGGCCACGCGCAGGTGGAACCAGGCCACCTGCTCGCGCGGCAGGTCGATGCGCGCCGCCGCCTGGTCGCGCGCGGCGTAGAGGATGGCCCGCGCCCGCACGGGGTTGCCGCGCACCTCCTCCCAGCGCGCCAGCCGCGGCGCCACGGCCAGGTTGCCGCGCTCGGCCTCCAGCGCGCCGAAGGTGGCCGCGGCGGCGCCGTAGTCGCCCAGCTCCATCTGGATCTCGCCCAGGAGCGCCTGGTACGACGCCCTGTCCGGCGCCTCGGCAACCAGCGCCTCCGCCGCCGTCCGCGCCTCGGCGAAGCGGTGCTGCGCGAGGAGGCTGGAGGCCAGGGTGAGGCGGGCGCCCGTGTTGCGGCCGGCGCGCAGCGTCAGCGCCTCGCGGGCGGCGCGCTCGGCGCGGCGGAAGTCGTCCAGGCCGCCGCCCTCGCGCCCGCGCTGGAGGTAGAGCTGCGCCAGCCGCGAGCGGTCCGCCGCGCCCCACGGGTCTTCCGCCGCGCGCGCCCGGAAGAAGGCGATGTCGGCGTCGCGCCGGGCGAGCTCCGCCACCGGCTCCAGCGTCCCCGCCAGCGCCGGCTCCGCGTCTCCCGAGACCGCTGCCCCGACGGCCGTTATCGCAATCACCGAGGCGACGAGTGCGCCCACCGCCCAGCTCCATCTGCTCTTCATCGCTCCCACCTCTCCCGACGCGGGTTCACTGCATGGCTCACACAGAGACACAGAGAAACGGAGAACACCGGTCATCCCGAGGTTTTTCTCTGTTTCTCTGTTTCTCCGTTTCTCCGTGTGATACGGAATCCGGTTAAACACTGTGTGAATCCGGCAGCGTAGAAGGCCACCAGTGATAGAAGGTGAGGCCGCGCAGAAAATCCTGCATCTCTGCCATCTCGCGGCAACGCTGCGCAAGCACTTCTTCGAGCTCCTGAATGGACCGGAAGCAACGGTTGGCGAGGGGTTCGTCGCTGATCGACCAGAGCCTCTCCGTAGGCTGCAGTTCCGGGGAGTAGGGCGGCTGCGGGATCAGGGTAGTCCCCGGTGGGGCGCGCACCGGTTCGCCCGTATGCCAGCCGGCGCCGTCCAGGACGAGCAGCAGTCGTTTGCGCTCGTCAAACCCCTGCTCCTCGATGAAGGCGGCCAAGACGGCTGCGAAGACCGCTGCGGTGAGGCAGGGGACGATCCAGAACGAGGTGCGCCCGCTCTCCGGGTGAACGAAGGCGATCAGGTACAGCCATTCGTATCGGGGTCTGACCACAGCTCTGGGGCGCTTGCCCCGCGGTGCCCACACGCGCCGCAGAATGGGGATCAGGCCGATCCGGTGCTCATCCATCCCCCAGAGCTCGATCACGGCCTCGGGATGCGCTCGGCGTTCCTGGGCTACGCGCCCGGGGAGTTCTTGCTTGAAACGCCTCCTGGGCCTCGGGATCGGCATCCCCGTGCTTGGGTCGCGGGATCTGCGGAGTCTGTCCCGCCTTGCGCAGATACTCCCACCCGCGTTGCGGCCGCACTTTCTTGCCGAGCTTCTCGCTCATCCAGTGCGCTACTTCCGGCCCGCTCCACAGTCCGCCGCGCGGTGCCGCCCCGCCGAGCGCCTGCTCCAGTTCCTTCTGTTGCTCCTGCGAAAGGAGCCGCTGCCGACCCGAATGGCCACGGCGGCCGTCGCTGAGCGCTGCGGGTCCACCGCGGTTATAGCGACCTACCAGTTCCCGGACCCAGTTGATCGTGTAGCCGGTAACCTGCGCCACCTCCTCGCTGGGCTTTCCTGACGCGATCAACCACAACACCTGCCAGTGCGTCTTCTCCGTCGCATGCCGCGCGTTGCGATACCGCTCGTGCAACTCCTCCGTGCTCAAGTGCTCTTCTGCCACTCGGATCCGGCGGCCCATGAGGTCGCTCCTGACGAGGGTAGCGGGCAGATGCTGCTTCGTCCGGAGCTATTCTAAGCAGGTTACGAAAGTACTCCTAGTCTTTTTCCGGATTCCGTATGAGATCAAAGGGGTTCGTCCCGTCAGCTTGCGGGGGCGAGGTACGGGAAGGTGGCGGAGAACTGCTTGTCGTTGGCGCCCACGTTGTCGGTGGTGAGCCCCGGCGTGACGTTGCTCGCGTCCAGCAGCGGGCCGAAGATCGCCATCAGCCCGGCGTCGACCACGTCGTCGGTGAGCCTGCGGCCGCCGTAGCCGTCGGCCAGCGCCCAGCTGAGCCACCCGGCCGTGCTCGCCTGCCTGTCGGTCTGCACGATCAGCATGTCGGGCAGCAGCACCGTCGAGAGCGTGGTGGCCACCGTCTGATTCCGCCCGGCGACGTTGCGGACGAAGCCCTCCACGTCGTCCTTGAAGTTCGCCGCGTCCTCGCTGGGGATGTCGGCGTTGTGGTGCGCGTGCTCGCGCTTCTCGATCGTCACCTCGCTCACCAGCGGGTTGCCCAGCCGCTCCACCTGCACGTACACGCGGTCGAAGCTGGTTCCCGTCAGGCCGTCGTCCCCGTCGTCGCACGCCGCCGCGGCCAGCGCGAGCAGGCAGGCGGCGAGCACGGCGGGCGTCTTCCTCGTCCACATGGCGGTCTCCTTCGGTTCAGAGAATTCGTTCGGTCGATGCGAAAGCCGCTCTCAGCGACTGATGGTCCCCCACACGCCGATCCTGCCCGTGCCGCCGCCGGTGAGCTGCGACTCGGGGAGCTCGATGACGATGGCCAGCGCGTTGAAGGTGCGCAGGTAGTCCACCGCCTGCCCCGCGGGGCGGAACGACGACGCGCTAGGCGTGGCCGGCAGCTGCGAGAGCGCCCCGTGCGAGGGGCGCCGGTCGGGGACGATCCGGAAGAACTGCTCGAGGTCGATGAAGAACGGGTCGTCGCGGATGCCGGCGAACACCTGCATCCCCGCGGCCGAGCCCAGGCTGGTGTCGACCGGGCCGCGGAGCGACGGGGCGGCGCGCACGAGGGTGTTGCGGCTGCCCACCGAGGCCGGGGCCACGGGGCCGCGCACCACCACGCGCTGGTCGGCGTCCGAGCCCTCGAAGGTCACCTGGAACACCAGGTCCTCGCGGGCGTCGCCGGTGTTGTCGACCTTGATCTGGTAGAGGAGGTTGGGGTCGAAGCGCGCCGACGCCGCCTCGGCGGGGGTGATCGGCGACGAGGTGGTCATCGCCAGCACGATGCGGTCGGCGCCGGCGGGGCTGGGGAACGCGTACACGTCGTTGATGTCCATGCGCGGGCTCAGCTCCACCTCCGGGGTGTCCTGGTGGTCGGAGCCGAGCCCTTCGCCGACCATCACGACGGCGCCGCACGCGAGCGCCGCCGCCAGGGTGAGCGCCGCGCGGGCGCGCCCGTGCCGCGGGATCTTCATACCGCCCTCTCTTTCGCTGTCGGTGTGCACCTTCACCGGGGACAGCAGGGGATACGGAGTGCGCGGCGCGGGTGGATGCATGGGGAGACTTCGGCCAGCCGTACCGCCGGGTTCTGAGCCCGATCAAGAACCCTGTTGCAAGCACGGCTGAGTTGATGCCTCACACGGAGTCAACGGAGTCAACGGAGGGTTTTCTCTGTTGACTCCGTTGACTCCGTGTGAGATTCGATCGGTTGGGAAGCGAAGAGCCCGGCCACTCGGGTGAGTGGCCGGGCTCCTTCGCGTCCGTCTCCGGCGTTTCCAGGCTCCGCTACGGCTTCGCCGTCGTGTCCTGGGGCAGCACGGGCGGCGGCAGGGCAGGCGGCGGGCGCGACCAGTTGAACACCGGGCCGCTTGACCCGGTCCGGGTGCCCTCGGGGCGGTCCACGCCCAGGCTGCGCTCGTTGTAGTCGGCCTTCAGGTCCGGCAGGTCGATCAGGTGCACCGAGAACGAGAACGACGTGTTCCCGTTGGGCGCCAGGATGTAGTCGAAGTTCGCCTGCCAGCGGTACAGGTCGCGCTTCAGGTTCACCCGGTGCACGCTGAACTCGCCGGTGGTGGTCGAGTACTGCGTGTTCCAGCTCACCGCCCAGTTCTTGGTGGGCGTGAACGAGAGCGTGCCGCCCAGCGTGGAGTTGCCGCGGTCGAAGAGCCCCGGGATGGTGTCTCGCACGCTCCGGCGCGCCCGCGTGAGCGAGTAGTTGAGCGACAGGTTCCACGCCCCCGCGCCCGCCTGCTGGTTGTTCCCGGTGAAGTTGGCCCCCCCAGGCGGCGTGGCCGGCGTCACCCCCGCCGAGTCGGGCGTCTGCCCGCGCTCGGGGCGGCGCTCCTCCTCGGTCTGCCGCGCGAAGCCCAGCCAGCGGAAGAGCGCCGAGTTCTGCCCCAGGCTGAACGAGGTGTTGAACGAGGTCAGGAACGGGCTCAGCCGCCCCCGCACCACGCGCGCCCCCTCGAAGCGGTCGTCGAACAGGTCGTGCGTCACCGTGAACTGCAGCCCGCCCAGCAGGTCGGTGCGCACCGAGTTGCTGATCTCCTCGTTGCGGAAGCGCGTCCCCAGCGAGTCCAGGTCCTCGAAGCTGAACGAGAGCACCGAGGTGTTGATGGCCAGCAGCGTGACCTTGCGCGGCTGGCTGGGCTGCGCCTGGTTCCCCGTGTTCAGGTTGGCCGTGTCGCCGGGGACGCTCGCCGAGTCGCCCACGGGCCGAGCCTGCGCGGGGCCCCGCACCGGCTCGGGGTCGCGCACCTTGGCCTCGATGGTCTGGTCCAGCCCGATCTCCAGCGTGTTCTCGGTGCGGCCGCTGAACGCCCCGAAGATCCTCCGCTGCACGTGCGCGCGCGCCGAGTCGCGCTCCTCGGCCGCCGGCGAGTAGCGCCAGGTGAAGATCGGCTTGACGTGGTGCCGGATCGCCGAGTAGCCGCCGAAGCCGGGGAAGAAGCCGTACAGGTCGGTGCTGAGCGATGCGCCCACGTTCAGCCGCGCCGGCCCCGCCACCAGGTGGCCGAAGACCTCCTCGTCGCCGGGCAGGATGGTCCCCGTGGTGTCGCGCCGCGCCAGCTCGCGCGAGAAGCTCACGCTGGGCGAGAGCCGCGTGGAGGCGAAGAGCGGGATCTGGTAGGCGGTCCCCACGCTGAACTGGATGCGCTCGTTCCCGAAGCCGGGGAGCGCTCCCAGCCGCAGGGTGTCGGCCTCGGGGTCCAGCAGCTCGCGGGGGATCGAGTCCAGCGCCCTGGTGGAGTTCTGCGTGTAGGCGGCGTTGCCGCTGATGGTGAGGTTGCCGATGGTGAGCCCCAGCCCGGCGCCCAGGTTGGCCTGCTCGGTGCCCTGCAGCCGCCGCTCGAAGGCGCTCCCCGGCGTGCTGGTGGTGCGGCTGCCGTTGGCCGAGACGTTCAGCACCACCGACGGCAGGATGTTGATCGGGTTGACGTTCAGCGAGAGGCGCGGCGTGAAGGTCACGTCGTCGTCGGCGATCGACTGCCGGCGCTCGGCGTTCAGCGACAGGCTCCCCCAGTCGAAGCGGCGGGTGAGCGCCCCGTTCGAGGAGAGGTCCGACACCTGGCGCAGCGGGTCCACCGTGCGGTTCCGCTCGAACTCCGACGACGAGGCGAAGCGCAGCGACCCGGACACGTCGGTGCGCTCGTTCATCTTCCACGACGCCTGGCCGTCGGCCGTGAGCCGGGTGCCGCCGTCGGTCTCCCAGAACTCCTCGAAGCCGATGCTCCCGTTCAGGAAGCGGCGGCGGAAGTTGAACCCCAGGTTGCCCCGCAGCGCGCTGTACGTCTGGCTGCGCCAGCGGCCGGCCAGCTCCAGGCCCAGGTACTGGTTGATGGCCCAGTAGTAGCCGATGTTCGAGAACTCTCTCCCCGTCCCCCGCGAGTTCCTCCCCCCGCCGCGGGTGCGGACGATGTCGTTGATCTCGAACTGGGGGATCAGGAAGCCGCTGCGGCGCCCGCGCTCCAGGTCCTGCACGATGAAGGGCAGGGCCATCACGGGGACGTCCTTGAAGTACAGGTAGGCGGGCCGGCCCACCAGGATCCGGTTGCGGATCACCATGATCTTGTCGGCCCGGAAGTGGTACGCCGGCTGCTCGCGGTCGTCGGAGGTGAAGGTGCTGTTCTCGGCGTAGACGCGCTGCCCGCGCTCGTCGGTGACGTTGCCCGACACGTACCAGGTGGCGCTCTCGGTGATCTTGGTGCGCGCGCCCCGCACCGTGGAGCGGCGCAGCGCCAGGTCGTACCAGAAGACGTCGCCGGTGATCTCCTCGCCCTGCTGCGGGTTGCCCCTGGGGTTGCCGAAGGCGCCGATCAACTCGGCGCGCTCCATGTAGACGATGGAGTCTTCGGCCGTCATCACGTTCCCCTCGCGCTCCACCCGCGAGCCGCCGCGCAGCCGGAGCGTGCGGTCCTCCGCCCGGTACTCGGCGCTGTCGGCCTCGTACTGCACGGGGACGTACCCCTCCAGCCGCAGCAGCCGGTCGATCAGGGTGTCCTGCACCTGGGGCCGGCCCGGGGTGGTGTCGTTGGGCGCGCGCTGCCCCTCCCGCGGGCGCACCTGCTCGCGCGGCGGCTGCACGCGCGGACGCTGCTGCGGCCGCGGCAGCCCGGGGATCACCTGGGCGGCGGCCCGCGCGGCGCCGAGCGCCAGCAGCAGGGCGAGGAGTACGGGGACGGCTCTGGACTTCACGTGGACGTTCCCGCTGGGGGGAGATTCGGGATCAGGGTACAAGTATGCGTGGCGCGCCGCGCGGAGGGAACGGCCGCGGGCGCCCCTTAACGGAAACCTCACGGGCGCCTCATGTCAAACCCCAGCGCCCGGAAAGGCGGTCTTCAGGACGATTTCTCCATCCGAAACGGTGTCATCCTGAGGCCGGCCAGGCCGTACCCGCGTGCGCACGAATCCACGCAGGCCGAAGGATCTATGGCCGGCCCTGCGAAGAAGCCGGCCGTGCAGGGCTGCCCATGGATCCTTCGTCGCCGCCACGGGTTCGCTCACTCCGGCGGTTCGGCGCGGCGGCTCCTCAGGACGACAACGTTCGGGACGAGGTGGGCCGCACTCCCTCACGCTTCCACCGAGGCCGCCGCCTCCGCCTCGGCGGCGGCGGCGATGCGCTTCTTCGAGACCAGGCGGGAGAGGACGATGGAGAGCTCGTAGAGGAGCACGAGCGGCACCATCATCATCACCGTCACCGTGATCACGTCGCCGGGGGTGAGCACCGAGGCCAGCACGGTGATGACCACGATGGCGTGGCGGCGCTTCGAAGCCAGGAACTGCGGCGTCACCAGCCCCAGCGCCGACAGGATCAGCACCACCACCGGCAGCTCGAAGACGATGCCGAACGCCAGCAGGAGCCGCGTGACCACGGCCAGGTACGGCCCGATGGTGATGGACTGCTCCAGGCTCTCGGTCTGGAACCCCATGGTGAAGCGCAGCGTCACCGGGAGCACGACGGTGTACGCCATGGCCACGCCGGCGGCGAAGAGCACCAGCCCCATGTACAGCGCCGGCACGATCACCCGCTTCTCCGACGGCAGCAGCGCCGGCGAGAGGAACGCCCACACCTGGTAGATGACGATCGGCGAGGCGAGGACCAGCCCCACCAGGATCGCCAGCTTGAGGGTGATGAAGAACGGCTCGGTGGGGCTCAGGTACTTGAGCCGGGTCCCGTTCAGGAGCGGCTCGATCGGCGCCACCAGGATCCCCAGCACGTCGAGCCGCGTCACCAGGAAGAAGCCGACGACGGCGCACACCGTGACGGCCAGCAGGCTCCACAGGATGCGCCAGCGCAGCTCCTCGAGGTGGTCGAGGAACGGCATCTCGCCGGTGGGGGTCTTCGCGAACTTCGCCATCTATCCCTGCTGAAGGTCGGATCCTGGTAAGATCAGAAAACCGAAAGCCTCACACGGAGTCAACGGAGTTAACGGAGAACGACGAGGAAGTCCCTCTGTTGACTCCGTTGACTCCGTGTGAGGCTCTTCACGGAACCTGCCCAGTCGCGGACGCCGCTGAAATGTGCGAAGGGAGGCCCGGCGGGGCAATCGCCGGACCTCCCGGGGCCGCCGTGGGGAACCCCCCGACCGGCTACGAGGGCGAGGGGTCGGGGCCGGGAACCTCGGTTTCGTCGTCGGCGTCGGGGAGGGGAAGCTCGCGCTGGAAGCGGCGGATCTCGCGCAGGGCGGCCAGGTTGCGCAGCTCCTTGAGCTCCTCCTCGAACTCGCCCACGTCGGCGAAGTTGCGGTAGACGCTGGCGTAGCGCACGTACGCCACGTGGTCGCGCGCCTTCAGCCGCTCCATCACCATCTCGCCGATCTCGCGGCTGGTCACCTCGCCGCTCTCGCGCCGGTCCAGCTCGCGCTCGATGTCCTCGACGAAGGTCACGATCTCGGCGGGGGTGATCGGGCGCTTGGCGACGGCCACCTCGATGCTCCCCACCAGCTTGCGGTGGTCGAACGGCTCGGTCTCGCCGTCGCGCTTGAGCACCTGGAGGGTGCGCTCCTCGATGTACTCGTACGTGGTGAACCTCCGCCCGCAGCGCAGGCACTCGCGCCGGCGCCGCACCGCCCGCCCCTCGCGGCTGGTGCGGGAGTCGACCACGCGGTCGTCCTGGTGGTGGCAGAACGGGCAGCGCACGGCGTCGGTGCTCCGGCGTCAGTCGTTGGAGGCGCGCGGGAGCCGCGCCAGCTCGGTGCGGGCCTCCTCGGCCTCGGGGCTGCGCGGGTAGGCGCGCACCACCTGGTTGAAGCGCGCCCGCGCCTCGGTGCGGTTCCCGCGCTCCAGCTCCAGCCGGCCGATCCGGAGCAGCGCCGTGGGCGCCCGCGCGGAGGTCGGGTACTGCTCGACCACGCGCTCGTAGGCGGGGATGGCGTTGTCGGGCTCGCGCGCGTACGTCTCGCCGATGTAGAACTGCGCGTCGGCCGCCCGCCGGTCGCGCGGGGCCACGCGCAGGAACTCCTGGAAGCCGAGCCGCGCCGTGCCCATCGAGCCGCGGCGGAAGGCGGCGAGCGCCGCGTTGTACGCCTCGTCGCCGCTGGTGGGGGCGGCGGCGCCCGCGCCCCCGGTCCCGCCCGTCTCGGCGCCGGCCTCGCGGGCGCTGTCGGCGGCCTCGGCGGCGCGGCGGGCCTCCTCGGCGCGCTGGGCGATCTGGCGGCGCAGCTCCGTCAGCTGGGCCTGGCTCTGCCCCGAGAGCTCCTGGATCTGCACCAGCTGCCGCTCGATCTGCACCAGCCGGTTGGCCACGTCGCCGCGGAGCCGCACGTTCTGGCCGGCGATGCTGTCCAGCATGGCCTCGGTGCGGCGGATGAGCTGCTGGATCATCTGCTCCTGCGACTGGCGGTTCGTCTGCATCTCCAGCCGCAGGTCCTCGATGTCGCGCTTGGTGGCCAGGCACCCCGCCAGGAGGGGGACGGCCAGGAGGCCGGCCGCGAGTCGGGTGGGCTTCATCGCCTCAGCTCCGCGGGAACGGTGGTGATCTCGCCGCCGGTGATGGCGAACTCGGCGCGGCGGTTGCGCGACCAGGACTCTTCGCCCTCGCCCTCCACCAGCGGGCGCTCCTTGCCGTAGCTGATGGTGGCGAAGCGGTCGGCGTCGATCCCGTAGTTGGCCAGGAAGGCGCGCACCGCCTCGGCGCGGCGCTGGCCGAGCGCCAGGTTGTACTCGGTGGAGCCGCGCTGGTCGGCGTGCCCCTCGATGCGGATGCGCACCGTGGGGTTGTCGCGCAGCACGGCGGCCTTCAGCACCAGGCGCCGCTCGGCCTCGGGGGTGATCTGGTCGCTGTCGTAGTCGAAGAAGACGATCTCGGTGAGCGCCTCGCGCGCCGCGGCGGTGGCGGCCTCGCGGCCTCGCCGCTCGCGCTCCAGGCGCTCCCGCTCGGCCTCTTCCATGGCCAGGCGGATCGAGTCCTCCCGGGCGGAGCCCGCGTCCCCGCCGTCCACCCCCGCCGTCGCGGCCGTCGTCGTGTCGTTCGGGGCCGGGCCGTCGGCGGGGCGGCGCTTGCGGCAGCCGAGGACCACCAGCGGGGTCAGGAGGAGCACAGCCAGTCGGCGAAGTCTCATCTCGTCGTCTCTCCCTCGGTTCGCGCGGGGGCTGCGGACGGCGGGCGCGGGGCCTCGCGTCCTGCGAATCTACTACATATAGCGGGTCGGGGGGAAGGACGCCACAACTACAGGTGCAGCTACTCACGTCGGGGAGATTTCACCCGGCCGGGTCGGGAATCATCTGCCGCCAGACGGCGCGCCAGCCGCCCTCGCCCCGCGCCACGACGAAGAGGTCGCGGCCCGATTCCCGGTACTCCGTCCCGCCCAGCTCGTACGTCATCTCCCACCTGTACGAGGCGACCGCGGTGTCGCCCGCCAGGTCGATCTCGGGTTCGGAGAGGGTGCACTCGCGCACCGTCGCCTGGCGGAGGAAGCCGGCGTAGCTCCCCGCGCAGACATCCCGGCCGCGGCCCAGGAGCTCCATGCCGGGGCCGCGGAAGACGACGTCCTCGTGGAAGCACCCGTCCAGCGCCGCCTCGACGGTCTCCGGCGTCCCCCGCAGCCAGGCGCCGTTGATCCGCTCCAGCAGGCGACGGACGTCTTCCCGGTCCTGCTCGGTGGTGGGAGGCATGGCGATCTTCCTGACTCGGAGAATGTCGAGATCACGCCTTCGGCGCCGGAGGCCGACCTCGCGCCGGACCAGCCTGCGCAGGCAGGCTTCTCGCCGTTGTTGCCGCGGGTTCACCCGCCTTTGGATCGGAGGCCTGGGTCCGGGCTCCCACCTCACCGCGTCCCCGTCGCCCGCACCAGGATCGGCGACCAGTCGGGCAGCCCCACGCGGCCGCTCGCCAGCCTGCGCACCTTGCCGCTCACGGTGTCGAGCACGAACAGGCCGCCGCCCTCGCGGTCGGGCGAGGCGAACACCAGGTGGCGCCCGTCGGGGGCCCAGCTGGGGTCCTCGTTGCGGCCGCGGTCGGTCAGCAGCCGCGCGCCCTCGCCGTCGGCGCCCACCATCACGATCTGCGGCACGCCGTTCACCCGCGACGAGTAGGCGATCCACGGCCCCGTGGGCGACCAGTCGGGCGAGGTGCTGTAGCCGCCGCGCCCGTAGCGGTACTCCGACACCAGCCGCGCCTCGCCGCCCGGCATCCCCATCACGTACACGCCCGGCTCCCCCAGCCGGTCGGAGACGAAGGCGATCCGCCCCCCGTCGGGCGAGAAGCTGGGCGAGAGGTTCTCCGCGCGGCGGCTCTGCGTGTGCTGCCGGAGCCCGCCCGGCCCCACCGTGGCGATCTCGGTGTTCCCCCCCGCCGTGGTCCCGAAGGCGATGGTGCGCCCGTCCGGCGAGTACGAGGGGGTGATGTTGATCCCGCTGCGGTTGGAGACCACGCGCTCGGCGCCGGTCCCCAGGTCGCGCTCGTAGAGGAAGGGCGCGCCGCTCTTGTACGAGGTGTAGGCCAGCTTGCGCCCGTCGGGCGACCAGGCGGGCGAGAGGGCGATCGACCCGTCCAAGGTCACGCGCGTGGGGTTCTCGCCGTCGGAGTCGACCACGTAGATCTCCTTCGACCCGCGCCCCTGCACCACGTAGGCGATGCGCGAGGCGGCCATCCCCGGCTCGCCGGTGGCCCAGCGCACCACGGCGTCCGACGCGGCGTGCACGGCCATGCGGAAGCCGCGGCTCCCCATGGCGGGGAGCGGGAAGGTGCCCGAGCCCTTCTGCTGCCCGTAGACGGCGTCGGTGAGGGTGAGCCGGAGCACGAGCCCGCCGGCCGAGGACTCGACCGAGCCGTCCAGCACCCAGTCGGCGCCGCGCTCGCGCCAGGCGGCCGCGTCCACGGGGTCGCCGGGGCGGGCGCCGGCGGCGTCCTTCAGCTCGAAGCGGTCGCTGTACTCCAGGTCCTGCCGCACGACCTCGCGCGCGGCCCGGGCGGCCACGTCGTTCCCCCCGAAGGGGAGGACGACGAAGCCGGGCTCGTAGCGGGGCTCGTAGCGGAGTCGGAGTCGGACGCCGACGCTGTCCTGGGCGGCGGCGGGCGCCACGGCGGCGCAGAGGATCGCGAGGGGGACGGCGATGAGGAGCGGGGAACGACGCAAGCGCACTCGCTAGATCTGGGGTGACACGTCCACGCACACCGGCAGGGTGGCGGCGCCGAAGGCCTCGGGGAGCGCGCCGAACGCCCTGCGCATCCCCGCCTGCTCCACGGCCTCCTGCACGGCCAGCCGGAAGGCGAAGCCGCCGCGCACGCGGTTGACCGTGATGGCGTCCTGGTCCACGCCGCCGTCTTCCAGGATGCGGAAGCACACCTCGGCGCTCCCGTTGACGCCCTCGGGGCGGCGGAAGTAGCGCCGCACCTGCCGCACGATGTTCTCGCAGTAGCCGGCGCTCGGGCACTCCATCCTCGCCTGCCGGATGGTGAGCCCCTCGCCGCCGGGGGAGCTGGGATCGGGATTCCGCCCCGTCGCCTGCCCGCGCGTCCCCGTCCCCGTGCTCCGCGGCGCGCCCGAGCCGTTGGACGTCGTGCGGTCGCGCGAAGTTGGCTGCGTCCGGCTCCCGGTCGTCGTCGAGGGCGTCCGGTCCTTCGGCGGCGTGCGGTCCTTTGCAGGAGTCCGGTCCGTGGTCCGCGACGGCTCGCTCGCCTTGGGGCGCTCGGGGGTGCGCTCGGGGGTCCGGGGTGGAGACGGCCTCCTTGTAGGCTCGGGGACCCGCGCGGGTTCCTCCCGGGCCGGCGGCCTGGGCGGCGCGGCCTTCGGGGGCTCCGGCGCGGGCGGGGGCGGCGCGGGAGGAGCCGGAGCCGGCGGCGCGGGAGCCGGCGCGGGCGCGGGGGCCGCGGGGCCGGAGGACGGGGCGGGCGGCTCCGACGGGGGGTCGCCGCGCAGGTTCGGGGGCGGGGAGACGATGTTGACGGCGTAGACGCGCATCCGCGGGGCGCGGGGCGCGCGGCCCGCCCCCTCGGCCAGGACGACGAGGAGGACGAGCAGCAGGTGGATGCCGAGCGACGCGGCCGCGGCGGTCTCCACCGCGCCGCGCTTCTGCCGCTTCTTGATCTCCATCGCCCGCTTCCGCACGTCCATCGGCTACCTCCGCGCGGGTTCTTCTTCTTCGGCGATCAGGCTGACGCTGGCGACGTTGGCCGCCTTCATCGCCCCCAGCACCTGCACCACCCGGCCGTAGGGGAGCGACCGGTCGGCGCGGAGGTACACCGTCCGCGCGCCTCTGCTCCGCACCGCCTCCGGGAAGCGCGTGTCGAACTCCTCCCAGGCCACCCGCTCCTGGCCGATGAAGATGGCGCCCGTGCGGTCGAGCGAGACCACGACGCCCTCGGAGGAGGGGACCGACTCGGTGCGGGCGCGGGGGACGCTCACCTCCACCCCGCCCTGCAGCATCGGCGCGGTGATCATGAAGATCACCAGCAGGGTGAGGACGACGTCCACCAGCGAGGTGACGTTGATCTCCGCGCTCACCGAGAGCTCGCCCGAGCCGCGTCGGCGGGGCATCAGATCCGCCCCTCGCGGGCCAGCGCGCCGATGAACTCGCTGGAGAAGCCCTCCAGCTCGCCCATCAGCACGGCCAGCTTGCCGGTGAGGTAGTTGTAGCCCATCGCCGCCGGGATGGCGACCACCAGGCCGCCGGCGGTCGCCACCAGCGCCTCGGCGATCCCCGGCGCCACCGCGGTGATGTTGCTCGACCCGGCCTCGGCCACGCCGATGAACGAGTTCATCACCCCGATCACCGTCCCCAGCAGCCCCAGCAGCGGCGAGGTGGTGGCGAAGATCGCCAGCCAGTAGAGGCCGCGCGTGAGCGAGTCGCGCTCCTCGCCCTCCTCCTTCTCGAGCACGAGGCGGAGGACCTCGAGCTGGGTGGGCAGCAGGCCGCGCAGCTCGCCGCCGCGCGCGGGGCGCAGCTCCGAGTAGAAGGTCATCCCCCGCTTGAAGACGCGGGTGAAGGGGCTCTCGGGGAGCGCCATGATGGAGGTGTAGGCGTCTTCCAGCCGCTCGGAGCGCTCCAGGCGCTCGACGAAGCGGTCCGACTCGCGGCGGAGGCGGCGGAACTGGATCAGCTTGAGCACGATGATCCCCCAGGAGACCAGGGAGAAGACCGCCAGCAGCAGCATGATCAGCTTGGTGGAGAGCGTCCCGGCGGCGATCATCCGCCAGACGTTCCCGAACTCCCCGGCTTGGGCCTGGATCAGCATCTATTCGGCTGGTGAGGAATCAGAGGTCGAGGGGTGGACCGGCAGCATGGGTCCCGAGTCGATCTCGCAACAATCTTCGTAGGGGCGAGGCCTGCCTCGCCCGGCTGGCCGAATGCCATCGGCAGGGGACCGGGCCGGCATCCCGTCCCTTCGCAACCGCCCTCGCAGGCGCGACCTCCCGCCGGGCGAGGCAGGCCTCGCCCCTACGGTGGTTCCGTGGCGGGAGACGTTCATTCGCCGCCCTCGCCGTGGGCGTCTTCGGCATCGAGGTGGAAGAGGTAGCGCGCGGTGTCGAGCACGCCGGTGCCGCGGCCGTTGCTGGTGGCCTCGCGCAGGCGCGCGGTGGGCGCGTGCAGCAGCTTGTTGGTGAGCGCGCGGGTGAGCGCGTCGATGGCCAGCTGGTCGTCGGCCGACAGGTGCTGCAGCTGCCTGAGCGCCCGCTCCATCTCAGCCTGCCGCACCTGCTCGACCCGCTCGCGCAGCGCCCGGATCGTCGGCACCACGGCGAGCGAGGCGTACCACTTCCAGAAGTCCTCCACCCCCGCCGCGACGATGGCCTCGGCCTTGGGCAGCTCGGCGCGGCGGCGGCCCAGGCTGTCGTCCACGATCTGCTGCAGGTCGTCCAGGTTGTAGAGGAAGACGTTGTGCTGGTCGCCCACCGCCGGCTCCACGTCGCGCGGGACGGCGATGTCCAGGATGCACAGGGGGCGGCGCGGGCCCTGGGGGAGCGCCTCGCGGAAGCGCTGCACGGTGAGCACGGGGTGCGGGGCCGCGGTGGAGGAGACCACGATGTCCACCTGCGCCAGCGCCGCCGCGAAGCCGTCCCAGCGCACCGCCGCGCCGCCCCAGCGCTCGGCCAGCTCGCGGGCGCGCTCCCAGGTGCGGTTGGCCACGATCGCGGTGTCGACCCCCTCGCCGCGCAGGCACTCCAGCGTCACCTCGCTCATCTCCCCCGCGCCCAGCACCAGGGCGCGCCGGCCCCGGAGCGAGCCGAAGATCTTGCGGGCCAGCTCCACGGACGCGGAGGGAACGGAGGCCGCACCCTGCCCCAGCGAGGTCTCGCTGCGCACCCGCCCGCCCACGCCCAGCGCCGTCTGGAAGAGGCGGTTGAGCGCCGGGCCCACGACGGGCCCCTCCACGGTGGTGGCCTCGCGGGCCAGCGCGTACGCCTCCTTCACCTGCCCCTGGATCTGCGGCTCGCCCACGATCATCGAGTCGAGCCCCGACACCACGCGGAAGAGGTGCTCGGCCGCCTGGCGGTCGCGGTGCACGTAGAGGTGGCGCGACGGGCTCGCGCCGGGCCCCAGGCGCCGGGCGAGGACCTCCGCCGCCCGCTCCACCCCGGCGTCGCCCCCCAGCGAGGCCAGGTAGAACTCGGTGCGGTTGCAGGTGGAGAGCAGCACCGCCTCGGCCTCCACCTCGGCGGCGAGCGCCGCGAGCGCGCCCGCGTGCTCGGCGCGCCCGAAGGCGGCCCGCTCGCGCAGCTCGATCGGCGTCGTGCGGTGGCTCAGGCCTACGACTGCGACAGGCATCGGGCGATGCGGGACTCGACTTCGTGGTCGCGGCCGGCGATGGCCGCGTCGAGGAACTCGGGGGTGACCAGGCCGAGCCAGGCCTCCCGGCGCCGGGCGGGGTCGCCGGGGAAGCGCGCGCGCAGGTGGTCGCGCAGGCGCGCCAGGCGCCCGGCGGCGCGGCCCAGGCCGGGGGTGACGACCGCCTCCAGCCGCTCGCGCAGCCGCCGCGCCAGGAGCGGCGAGGCGCCGCCGGTGGAGAACGCCACCACCACGTCGTCCCGGCGGATGGAGGCCGGCACGTGGAACGCGGAGCCCGGCCCGTCGTCGGCCACGCTCACCAGCGCGCCGGCGGCCTCGGCCTCGCGCGCGACCGCGGCGTTCACCCCGGGCGCGTCGGTGGCCGCGAAGACCAGGTGGTACCCCGACGCGTCGCCCGGCTGGAAGACCCGCGGATGCCAGACGAGCCGCAGGCGCCCGATCAGCGCCCGCAGCTCGTCGTGGACCTCGGGGGCCACAACGACGGGCGCCCCGCCGGCCTCGGCCACCCCGGCCGCCTTGCGCAGCGCCACCCGCCCCCCGCCCACCACCAGCACGCGCAGGCGGGCGACGTCGAGGAGCACGGGGTAGCGCCCGCTCACAGGAACCCTCCCCCGGACCCCTCGCCCACGCGCAGGAGGAGGTACCAGACCACCACCACCGCGAAGCCGAGCACGCTCGCCAGCGCCGCCCGCCGGGCGCGCCGCCCGCCACCCGCGCGCGCCGCCAGCGCGGCGGCGAACACGAGCCAGGAGAGTACGCCCCACACGACTTTGGGGTTCCCGGGCGACATCGGCGGCCCGAACTGCGCCGACCACGCCCACCCCAGCAGGAGCGCCAGCGTGAGCGCGGGCATCCCCACCAGGAGCGCCCCGCGGCCGATGCGGTCGAGGGTGTCGAGCGGGGGGAAGAAGCGGAAGACGGCGCCGAAGCGCTTGCTCTTGAGCTCGCGGAACTGGACCAGGTACATGAGCCCCGCCGCGAAGGCCACGGTGAGCCCCGCGTAGCCCAGGAAGGCGAGCACCACGTGGAGGACGAACCAGGGCCCGCGGAACGCCGCCGAGTCGCCCGAGGGGTGCACCCCGGCGATCTCGGCGATCGCGGCGATCGCCGCTGCGACGGGGACCAGCACCAGGCCCACGGGCCCGGTGCGCCCGAGGGTGGCCAGCCCCAGCGACCCGGCGGCGATCAGGAAGGCCAGGACGGAGAGCGAGGGCCCCAGCCCCACCAGGGGGAGGACGCCGTGCTCGCCGCGGTAGAGCACGAGCGCGGCGGCGTGCAGCACCAGCGCGCCGCCCAGCACCGCGGTGGCCACGGCGGGGAGGCGGCGGTGGCTCCTGGCCAGGGAGAGGCCGAGCAGGGCGGCGGCCAGCGCGTACAGCGCCAGGGCGGCGAGGTGGAGCGTCGCGGTCATCGCCCCCGAAAATGCGACGACGCCCCTCCTTTCGGAAGGGCGTCGAGAAAAAACCAGTGCCCAGTTCCAAGTGCCCAGTGCCCGGTCGGGCCGTTCCTGGGCACTGGGGACTGGGCACTATTCGGTCACCGCCCGCCCGAGCTCCCGCCCCCGCCCCCCGGCATCGCGGCGACGCGGCGCACGGGGAGGCCCACGGCCACGGCGGGCTGCTCGATGGAGGTGATGCGGGCCGAGGCGGTGGTGCGCGTGACCTTCACCACCTGCATGCGCGCGACGGCGATCTCGGGGCGCGTCCCCCAGGTGCGGCCCTGGCGCGGGAGGTAGACCTCGAACTCGTCGCCCTCGCGCACGCCGGCCTCGCGGCCCACGTCCAGGAAGGTGATCTCCTCCACGGCCTGCACCGGGTGCGGCCTCTCGAAGCCCAGGATGGAGCCCTGCAGCCCGCGCGAGGGGGCCGGCCGCGCGCCCACGGCCACGGGGAAGCGCTCGAAGGGGACCGCCAGGTCGTTCACCGCCACCTGGTCGTACATCCGCACGATCACCACGGTGGCCACGCCCTCCTCCACCGCGGCCACGGTGCCCACGCCGGTGGAGACGTAGACGCGCCCGTGCGGCCGCAGCTCGCGCCCCTGCCGCACGAACTGCAGGCGGTCGCCGATGGCCGGGGCCGTGCCGGCCAGGGCCACGTACACCCTGTCGTAGACCTGGATGGCGGGCGGGCGCTCCAGCGGCACCACGGTGGGCGAGATCAGCTCGGCCAGGCGGCCGACCGCCGGCACCTCGCCGTCGCGGGCCAGGAACGAGGCGCGGTAGAAGTCGCCCACGCGCACCACGGGGAACTGCGCGGTCCCCAGCGGGAGCACGGTGAGCCGGTCTTCCTGCTTCACCTGGCGCTCGCCGCGGAAGAAGATGGTGCGGCCGGGCTGGGCGCCGGGGGCCGCCGCCGCGGTGGCGCCGAAGGGCAGCACCAGGCGCTCGCGCGGGTAGATGAGCGCCGGGTCCTCGACCACGCCGGTGTTCAGGCGGAAGATCTCCGGCCAGAGGAACGGGTCGTTCAGGTAGACGCGCGCGAGGTCCCACAGCGTCTCGCCGGGCTGCACGACGTGCACGCGCTGCTGCGGCACGGTGTCGCGCTGGGCGAAGAGCGGCGGCGCGGCGGCGAGCGCGGCGGCGGCGAGCAGGGCGGCTCTGGAAACGGGTCTCACGTGGCCTCGCAGGCTGGTGCGTGCGGCGGGTTCGAAAAGGCGTGGCGCCGGGGACGGACGCAGTGCGCCCGCGCGGGATCCCGGGCGCTTCAGCGGGAAGCGCCGGGGCTGGAGCAATACGGTGTGGGGAACGCTCTATGGTAAGGCGCGGCAGTGCCGCCCGCAAGAACAACGCGCGCCGGGGCGTGCGCGGTCCGTGTCGGCGCGACATGGCGGCTCGTCTTGTACCCGGAACGTGCGCGCGACATGCCAGCGCCGTGCCGGGATCTCCCGGGCATGCCGGCGGTCGATGCAAGTCGAAGAGGAGGAACGAGATCGGGAGGAATCGGCGCGGGAGGGAAGGGATCGGGGGTCTACGACCGGATTGCCGGAAAGTGAAAAGTTTGCGGGCGTTTTGCAGGGTCGATCAGAGCCCCTCGGCGCCTCGCGCGGCGAAGAGGATGCGGGACGTCTCGCGCGTTCCGGCGGATCCCGGCGCGGCGGCGGGGGCCCTCACCCGCCGCCTTGGAGCGGCAACCCTCTCCCAACTTCGGGAGAGGGTGGACTTTACGAGTCGGAGCGAGGGTGGGTGTGGCGCCGGCTGTCCCCTGAACCTGTTCCCTGCCCCTGCGGTTCCTACTCGTCGCTCCGGAGCAGGCCCAGGCCGGCGCCGAAGCGGCACTCGGTGACGTAGCCCCGCTCGGCGGCGGCGCACTCGCGCTCGCGCCTGGGGCTGGCGGCGTGCAGGATGCCGATCTGCTGCCCGACGGCCCGGTAGCACGCCGGCTTGCTTGCGTCGGGGACCTCCTTGCAGAAGCCCAGCCCGTCGGAGGCCTTGGCCGTGACGTCGACGATGTTCTTCACCACGCCCACGATGCAGTACGCCTGCACGTCGGCGGGGGCCTGGCCGCAGTAGGCGATGGCCTGCTCCTGGCTGCCGCGCGCCCACGAGTTGGCGTCGCGCCCCAGGCTCTGGAAGCAGGTCTGCCGCATGTCCTCGGGCGCCCGCAGGCACTGCTCGGAGGCCGCGGCGAAGTCGCCGCCGTTGCGCCACAGGATGGCCGAGGTCTGCATCAGGTAGCACTGCCGGCGGTGGTGCTCCCGCACGACGGTGCACGGGTAGAGCGGCTCCGCCTCGTCCAGCGCCTTGAACGGCTCGGCGGCCGCTTCGCCGTGCGCGTGGGGCGCCGCCCCGCCGTGCTCCGCGTGTCCGCCCTCCGCCGCCGCCTGCGCCCCTCCGTGCTCGCCGTGGCCGCCATCGGCCTGCTGCGTGGTAGCCGTGTGGTGGGGGTGGGTGACGTTGATGATGTTCTCCATGAAGGCGCCGCCCCAGCACCCCTGCTTCTCGAAGGTCTCGGTGAGCAGGTCGCAGGCGTCGAGCGCCGTGAGGAGGTTGTGCGCGTTGACGGCCATCAGCCCGTGCCCCATCCCGTGCGAGCACTGGAAGTCCAGCCAGCGCCGCTCGGGGGTGCGGTAGTCGGTGCAGAGGGTGTTGAGCTTCTCGGCGGTCACCCCCCCGCCGCCCGCGCGGTCGTCGGCGAAGTAGGCCTGGATGACGCCGTGGTAGCAGCCGGACTGGAAATCGGTGGTGCACAGCGCGAAGGTCTGGCTCACCGTCTCGGGCCCCTTGTAGGCGGCGATGCCGATGCCGTGCGCGTAGACGTGCCCGTCGCGGTCGATGTCCGGGTCCCTGGCGGTGATGAGGAGGAGCGCGGCCATGGCCTTGTCGACCCCGGCGGGCTCGATCACCGACACCAGCGCCTTCTCGACGCACTGGCCCTTGTCCTCCCCGCGGCACCCGGCCAGCACCCAGTCGGCGATCTGCCGGGGCGACGAGCCGCGCGTCCAGGTGCGGGCCTCCAGGCGGCTGGCGGCGGGCGCCTCCTCGGCCGGGGCGGAGGAGCCGCGGGAGGCGGTGCACTGCGACGCGGCGAGCGAGCACGCGGCGCAGAGAGCGACGAGGGCGACGTTCCTGAGCTTCGACGGCATGATGGTGCGTGGTCTGGAGATAACGATCTCGCCGGACACTCCGACGCCTGGAAAACTGTGCACGCGCACGCCCGCGCGCAATCCGGGGAGGGCGCGCGCCGGGCACGCGAACCGGAACCCCAACGGCAACTGCAATCTCACGCAGAGGAGCAGAGTCAGCAGAGAACTCATCGCCCGGCGCGGTTCTCTCTGCTCCCTCTGCTTCCTCTGCGCGAGGCCGGGCCGTTGAAAGGCGGCGGGCTACTCCCGGCGGAGGACGACGCGCCTGGGGATCGGCTCCAGGTAGACCAGGCCCTCGATGCGGTCGCGGCCGGTGACGTGGCCTTCGAAGACGATCAGGCCGCTGGAGCCGGCTTCGTCGGAGTAGAAGACGACGCGGCTCCCGTCGCGCTCGCCGTCGACGAAGAGGTCGGACGACGACCGGCCGCGGAGGAAGCCGGCCCGGCCGTAGAGCCCGTAGACGTCGTCGTCCAGGTCCAGGTAGAAGTCCAGCTCGGAGTCGTACCGCCCCACCCAGAAGCCCGACAGGTCGGAGAGCCCGGCCACGGCGAGGAGGTCGGAGCACCCGGAGAGCGCCACGACGAGAATCCCGTAGACCGCCGCCCGGAGCACGGTGCGCCGCGCGCGAACGCCACGCAACATCGTTCCCTCCGTTTCGCCGCTGGTCGAACTCCCGCCGCGGACGGGCTGCTGATACCGGGCGCCCTCGCCGGTTTGTTCCCTGATCGGGGACCTCCGCGGAACCCTCCGTTCAGCCGCCCCTCGCGCGGAGCGGAGACTCGCGTATAGATTGGATGCGATCCAACCCCCTCGCATACGCGCGCCGCCGACGGCGCTCTCCCGCACGACCCCGTGGCCGCTCCGGCCCCATCCCGTTGAAAGCATGAAGTCCATCCCGAGGCGAGCCCTCCTCGCCTGCGCGCCCGCGCTCCTGCTCGGCACCCTGGCGGGGACGAGGGTCCTGCGCCCCGCGGCCGCGGCCCCCGCGCCGGGCTTCCTCCCGGCCGCCGCCGCCGCGCCGCCCGCCCGGCCCGCGCTCCGCGAGGAGGCGCGCGCGCTGTGGGTCAACCGCTGGGACTACGGCTCCGAGGCCACCATCCGGCAGGTGATGGAGAACGCCCGGCGCGCCCACTTCAACATCGTCTACTTCCAGGTCCGCGGCCCCTCCGACGCGCGCTACCCCTCGCGGCTGGACCCGTGCTCGCCGCGGCTGTGCGGCGTGCTGGGCGGGGTGCCCACCTGGGACCCGCTGGAGGTGGCGGTGCGCGAGGCGCACGCGCGCGGGCTGCAGCTCCACGCCTGGATCAACGCGCTCTCCGGGTGGGAGTCGAAGAGCGCCGACGACTGCCGCGCCCTGGTGCGGAGCGCCCCCGGCCAGCCCAACCACGTGCTGCTGGACCACCCCGAGTGGGCCATGCACACCCGGAGCGGGCGGCCGCAGGGGTGCCCCAACGGCCAGGAGTACGTCTACCTCTCCCCCGGCCACCCCGGCGTGCGCACGCACCTGGCCCGCGTGGCCGCCGACGTGGTGCGCCGCTACGCGGTGGACGGCGTGCACCTGGACCGCATCCGCTACCCCGAGGCCGACTTCGGGTGGGACCCCGCGTCGCTGGCGGCGTTCGGGCGCGACCCCAGGGACGACCCGGCCGGGTGGGCGCGCTTCCGCCGCGAGCTGGTGAGCCGGGCGGTGCGCGAGGTCCACGACAGCATCCACGCCGTCCGCCCCGTGCCCCTCTCCGCGGCCGTGTGGCCGATCTACGACCGCGAGCGCTTCGGGTGGCGGCGCTCGTCCAGCGGGATCGCCGAGTACTTCCAGGACACCTGGGGGTGGGCGAGCGGCGGCTACCTGGACGCCGCCGTCCCCATGACCTACTTCTACGTGGCCGACCGGCGCTGCACGTACGAGCCGCGCCGCCCCGGCGAGGTGGCCGTCCCCGACTGGGACTGCATGGTGGCCGACCACGTGGACGGGATGCGCCCGAGCGGCCGCCACGTGTACGCCGCCGTGCTGGCCGGCCTCCCCTTCGCCGAGATGGAGAAGCAGATCCGCATCGGCCGCGAGCGCGGGGTGAACGGCTTCGCCTTCTACTCGTACAGCGTCCTGGCCGGCCGCGGCGGCCTGCGCTTCCTGGCCGAGGGCCCTTTCCGCGAGCCCGCCGCCGCCCCCCGCATGGCGTGGCTGCACTGACCGGACGTCCCCTCGCGCCAGCGCGGCGAAGGGCGCATCCCCCCGGGAGGATGCGCCCTTCGTCTTTCCGCCCCGCACCGTGGGTGAGGCGCTACTTCATATCACGTTGCAGACCTGATGTTTTCTTCTCTTGTCGTTACCTTGATGTCGTACCCCGGTCGCAGCCTTCCCTTGCAGGACATTTCCATGCGCATCCGCGGTCCTTGCGGACGCAAAGTCTTGTAAGTGAAGACAAAGCAGCGAGATGCGCTGTCGTGGCTCTTCCGTCGATGGGGCCGGGTGGTACTGTTTGTGGGACTAGGTTTGGATCACGCCGCAATCGCGTCGAGCTCCGCCGCGTTCGGGTCCATCAGGTACTGCCGCATGGACCTGCGCGTCTTCGCGGCACGGGCGCGCACCCGCTCGTTCTCCTTGTCCTGATAAACCTGCTCACGCGTGGCGCTGTAGGCGTGGCCGGAGATGCTGTTAAGCACCCGTGTCCTGGGAGAATTCGGGTGCTGGGTCGGTCGCCTGTCTGCGCAGCCCGTAGAACGAGCGTCCGCGCCGGTGCTCGACGCCCGCAATCCGCTCCAGATCAACGAATATCGCGCGGACTTCGCGTGGTTGTTGCAGCGAATTCATTCGCCCTTGGCTGGACCTCTGCCGCCGGGGCGGGTGACGTTCACCGATCCACATTGCAACCCGGAAGCGCTTCATGCCACGAATCCTCTTCATCCTCCCGCTTCTCCTCGCGATCCCGCTCCGCGCCGCCGCCCAGGATGGGCTCGAGAGCCGGAACGAAGCCTTTCTCCGAGCGGTGACGCGTGCGCCGAATGACAGCGTGGCGAAGTTCTTCCCGCGCCGCGGCGATTGGACGTGGACGCAGGTGGTGGAGGGCGCGCCACCCGGGCGGGGGTTGACGGTCTGGCGCTTCGCGGCCCCGGAGACGCTGCGGACCGTCTTGCACTACGGTCCTGTGTGCGAGTCCTTCCAGGGGTTCTCGGGGCCGTACGGGACCGAACTGGAGATGAGGATTGAGGCGGACGGGACGCGCTGGCGGCGGGTCGCCGGAAACCGCTTCGTGCCGCCGGGAGAATCCGCGCGGTCTCCGATGTTCGTGCAATGGCGGCGCGAGGATGGCCGCTGGGTGGTCTCCGCCTTCGGTCACGCGACCTCCTGGTCCCCGCGCGTGCTCGGGTACTCCCGTGGCGACGACGTGGTGCCCGACACGGTGCTGCCGCTCCCGTCCACGCCGGTCTACGCCGCGGAGGCGCCCTGGTACGTGGAGAGCCGGACGATCTACTTCAAGGACCGATCGTACACCAAGTACGGCCTGCCGCGAGCGGTTCCCGACTCCCTTTCGTTACGGCGCGTCGGACGCTTCGGGCTGATCGGCGTCTATACTGACAACGGGGACACCGACATCCTCTACATTCCCTTGGCCCCCGGACAGTACCAGCTCTACCAGATAGGCCATGGTCCTGTTCGCTGCCCGAAGAGCTGAGCTCCGGGAACAACGACCATGTTCGGCGGGCGCGGACCTCGGCAGCCGTTCAATTGCTTTCAGTTTTGGGCGCGTGACACACGCGCCAGTGGGCTAGATCATGAGATAGGTGTGCCGGTAAAGTCGGGCGTTTCGGCCCGCGAAGTCCGGTAGGCACTTTCGGAACATCAAGGATTTACAACAACTTTCCAGACTCTCAGCGATTCTTTAGCTGACTCCGTGTGAGCAGATCGGCGTCACGTCTTCCGCGCGGGGAGGGAGGCGGCGAGGCGGCAGGTCTCGACGTAGCCCGCCTCGACGGTGGCGCAGGCCTCCTCGCGGCGCGCCGGCTCGCTGGCGAAGCCGACCATCCGGCCCACGGCCTGGTAGCACTCGGTCTTCGACTCCGGGCGCGTGACGACGCGGCAGAGCGCGAACCCGTCCTCCGGGTCCGACTCCACGTCCACCAGCGCGGTGGCGGCGCCGCTGACGCAGTGGGGCTCGGCCTTCTCGCCCGCGGTGGCGCACATCTGGGCGCTGCGCGCGGGGTCGCGCCGGGCGTAGGCGGTGATGTCGCGGCCCAGGCTGCGCCAGCACACCTCCACCAGCGTGTTCCCCGCCCCCTCGCACGCCTTCGCGGTGGCGGGGAAGTCGCCCCCGTTGAAGAACAGGATGGCGGAGGTCTGGATGCCGTAGCAGGCGTAGCGGTACTGGTGCGCGACCGCGTTGCACGGGTAGAGCGGGTCGGACCGGTCCACCGCTTTCCACGGCTCGCGCGCGGCGCCGTCGCCCGCGGCGTGGTCGCCGTGGCCCTCGCCGCCGCCGTGCGCCGCGTGGCCGCCGTGCTCCCCCTCGCCGAGCGCCGCGTGCGAGTGGGCGGTGTGCTCGGGGTGCGTGGCGCTGACGATGTTCTCCATGAAGGCGCCGCCCTGGCAGCCCAGGCGCGCGTACGGGTCGCGCACCGAGTCGCAGGCGGCCAGCGCGTCGGGGAGGCGGTAGTCCACCACCGCCATGATCCCGTGCCCCATCCCGTGCGAGCACTCGCCGAACATCGGGTTGCCGCGCGCCCGGTGCGGCTCGCAGAGCGCGTTCAGCGCCTCGGCGGAGAGCCGGCCCTCGCGCCGCTGCACGTCGAGGAAGTAGCCCTGGATGACGCCGTGGTAGCACCCGGCGATCTGCGTGTCGGGGCACTGGGCGAAGGTCTCGGCCACGGTCTCGGGCGAGCGGTAGGCGGCGATCCCCAGCCCGTGCGCCAGCCCGTGCGCCTCGGGGAGCAGGCTGGTGTCGCGCTCGACGATGCGGTCCAGCGCCGCCATCGCCTTGGCGATCCCCGCAGCGTCCAGCACGGTGCGCAGCCCCCGCTCCACGCAGTCGCGCCGCTGGTTCACCCCGCCCCTGCGGCACCCCCTGATCGCCCACGTGGCGATCGAGTCCGGCACCGAGGCCGAGTCCCACGCCACCGGCGCGAGCCTGCTGGGCTCCGCCTCGGGCTCGGGCTGCGCGCGCGGGGCCGTGCGCTGCGGCCCGCACGCGGCGAGGGCGAGGAAGGCGGCGAGGATGGCGATGACGGACGTCGTCGGGCGCTGCGGCTTCATGGGATCCGTGGCTCGGGAAAAGTGAAGCGGTCGGACACAGTCTGGAGGTAAGGATAGCAGGGCGGCCCCCGGCGCGCACGATCGGCCGCCAGACGCTGGCTCGCCCTCAGTTCACCTTGGCTCCAAGCAGCGGCGTGAAGCCGCTTTATAATAGCTAATGCCGGAAGGCGCTCTCGGATTTCCTTACAAAGGCATTGACATGCAAGAATTCTGAATACAAGGTTGCGCTGTCGTCAGCATGTGCTCGCTCAGCAGTCGCGCATTCCGGGTTGCATCTTGTTAAGCTTCCAAAATGGGTGAGATCAAGCGTATCCTCGACACGGACGGGAAGCCGACGTTCGACTACCGCGGTGCCTTGCGGTCGCTCGCGCGGCAACTCCTCAATGGTGAAGGACTAATCTTTCTGGGTGCGGGCGCCGCTGCTGGCACCGTTGACGGAACCAGCCTGCCCACGGCCAGTGACCTGTCCCGCAAGTTTGCCAAGGAATGCCGGTTGGAGTGGCACGAGTACGTTCCACTCTCCACCGTCGCGTTCTATTACGAATCGTTCTTTTCTCGCGACGAACTCAATGCTTTCCTGCGTGAAAACCTGAACAACCCCAAAGCAAAGCCCTCAAAGACGATCACCACGCTCGTTGAACTCGTAGCTCTGTTCGAACGGAAGGGTGTCCAGGCATTGATCGTCACAACCAATTACGACGATCACTTCGAGCGAGCATACGAGAAGGTGTTCGGTTACCGGCCAGAAGTGATCATCTACAATGGTGGTACTGATGCAAACGACGACGCCGCTCATCTGCACCCCGGTATCCGCCACCCCCATCTCTGGCTCCCGAAGAAGCCGACGTATCTCTACAAGATGCACGGCTGCATCTCGCAGGCGACCGGCAGGAACTTGGTCATCACGGAGGAGGACTACATCAACTTTCTATCCAATGCATTGAGCCACAATGAGCATAAGCGCTTGCTCCCCTATGTGCTGGCCAACATCACGGAATGGCCCACGCTATTCGTCGGCTACAGTCTCTCCGATTGGAACTTCCGCGTCATCTACAAGGCCACGGCGGAGCGCTCGGGCACCAGAAGTTATGCGGTGCAGCTCTTCACGCCGAAGGAAGGCGACGAGACCCAGAGCGCGCGCTGGAACGCCACAGTAGGTTTCTGGGGAAAGAAGAACGTAGACATCATCAACGTTGATGCATCGACTTTCATGCAGGATCTGCTCGCAAGTGTCCAGGAATTGGTCGAATCCTCCCCCGACAGGACGTGAAAGAATCGGAGAGAGACCGGGGCGCTTGAAATGTTCGATGATCCTGTGGATGCGGCACGGTGGAACGTCGCTGGAAGAGGCGTGCAGGTCGATGGCTGCACGCAGTGCATAGTCTGATCTACTCGGGATTACACTGACCAACTCAATGCCATCCACCAGCCCCTGGCGCTTTCTCACGGCGCTTGAGAGCGACAACCCTGCTGACCAAGAGCTCATCCGGCTGACGCGAGCGGACGAACTCGCGATCGTGGCCAACATGATCTCGGCCTCGCGGGTCTCGCTTCTCTATTCATTCTCGGGGAACGGCAAAACTTCCCTCATTCGCGCGGGCGTTGTCCCGCTCTTCCGCGAGCGCGGCTATGCGGTATTCACTACGCGGCCACGGCCGCCATGGTGCCTGGACGATCCCGTACGGGCATTCAAGGAATCGGTGATCCGCGAAGCCACGCTACCCTTGTTCAGAGGCGAGGACCTGAAGTCCCTGCAGGACGTGAGGGTGCACCTCTCGCCCTTGCTAGTCGAGCAGCCCGGGCTCGATACCGTCCTCACCAGGCTGGAATCGCTGATCGAACGGCTGAAAAGCACGTCCGCATACGCGGAACGGTTCGCGAAACACATGCTGGAGAGGAGTGACCTCCCGCTGGTGGAGTTCGTTCGGGAGACGCGAAACTTCCTCGGGGACGAAGCACGCATCCTGATCATCTGCGACCAGTTCGAAGAGCTCTTCGTCCACTTCGGCAACACGCCCGTCTTTCAGAACTTCGTCGCGGAACTCGGGAGGGTATGGCAGGACACTTCGCTGAAATGTCACCTGCTCTTCTCAATGCGCGAAGACTCGGTGGGCAGCATGATCGAGTTCCGGAGCGCGATCCCCGACATCTTCTCGCACTACTTCAAGCTGAACCCGATCCGGAAGAGCCAGGCGGCAAGCGCTCTCACGGTCCCACTCACGCGATTGGGGCTGGCCCTGCCGGAGGAGACACGGGATGCAATCCTTGCAGACCTGATCCAGGCTTACGGCGAGATTCAGAGAGGCCGCTTCGACGGAATCGGGCTCGCCCCACCGCCTTCCGACGATCCGTTTCTCGAGCTTCCGGCTCTTCAGGTGGTGGCGGAGCGCCTCTGGGACACCCGGGACGCGTGCGAGACTCCTTTCGGACTGGCACACTACCGCAGCCTCGGGGAACACCTGTCCGCGACAGAGTCCGGTGCCGCATCACAGCCGTCCGCGTCGCAGCCTTCACCCGCCGACGTGGTTCTCGACCACTACATCGACGACATGCTCACGGAACTGCGGAACGACGCGCGGCTCGAGCCCGTGGCCTGGAGGGAGTTGCGGCTGGACTGCCTCTACCTGCTGACCGACCGCGTCCGCCACCGGCGCGCGCTGTCGGATCGACTGCTGCTGCGAGAACTGCGGTCAATTCGGCCTTCCGATCTGGATCTTCCCTCCCCCGACGCCGATCTGCTGCGGACCGCTCTGGAGCCCCTCCTCGAACGAGGGGTGGTCCGGTCCCACATCGGTGCCGGGGGGCAGACGCACTACGAACTCGCACACGATTTTGCGGTGCGATCGGTGGTGCGGTCGTGGCGCACTCTGGACCGCGCGCGGGCTGGCGAGATCGCTGTGCGAAAGCAGCGGGACCAAGAGGAACGGAAGAGGTCGGGACAGGCACTCGCAGCGGAGCGACGGGCACTGCGTCTGCTCGGGGCCGGACCGATGGTCACCATAGGCTTGGCTCTCCTGTTCATCCTGGGACCAGCGGCAGAAGGCGTTTTCTGGCTGTCGCTCGCCGTCGGACTGACAACCATCCTTTTAGCCGTACTTCACCGCGCTTTCTACTCCGCAGCGGCCGTGGCGAGCGTTCTAATCGCGGCCGTCACGGTACTGGACACGGACCCCTTCTCGGGTACTCGAATGGGGGTGATGGTGGCGTGCGTAGCCCTTGTCACAATGCCCCTCTACCTGTGGAGCTGTCTACAGGTTGCTCACCGAGTCGGGCTAGGGGGACACTCAACATGGATTATTCGCCTGATTTTCGCCGAATACATCGACGCGGCCCTCACGGTGGTTATAGCGCTGTGGAGTTTTCTGATCCTGCTGGTAGTAGTCTTCGATGCCCTCGCGCTATTTCGGTTTGGAATGCAGGGTGCGGCATTGTTGGTTGGGGTGGGTACCTCCACATTCATTCAGTTCGAGTACCTGCGACGAGCTGGGAGTACGGTCGGATTCAGAATGGCCGGACTGTGGATTGCAGACCGGGCAGGGAGTTCACCCAGTCGAGGCCGTATGCTAGCCCGTCAGTGCCTGTTCACGATATGGGCTATTCTGGATCTGTTCATAGCGATTCCAACCCTCCTGCTTTCGCCTGCAATCATTCGCAGTACGTCCGAGCACCAGACCGCTTACGATGCACTCGCTGGTACTCGCGCTAGGGCAGAATCTGACTCAACGAGCCTGAGAGTACCCGATCTGTTGTTTTACTGTGCCGCAGTACTTGCGTTGGGTATTACCGTTCTTCTCTTCAGTTTTCTCTGACCGCTGAGCCGCTGAGCTACCCCACTCCGGCTTTTTCTTTCCCCACACTAACCCATATAGCCTGCTACATCGCCGTCGCCGGCGCGGTGATCAGCTGCTCCAGCTCCCCGGCGCGGTGCTCGGCGGTGTGGGCGGCGAGGATGCGCGCGCGGGCGGCGGCGCCGAGGGCGCGGCGGTCGTCGGGGTGCGTGGAGCGGACGATCTCGACCACTTCCCCGGTGGACTCCGGGAGGAGGATCTCCTTCCCCGGGGTGAAGAAGTGGTCCAGGCCCGGCCAGCGGTCGGAGAGCATCGCCGCGCCGCAGGCCGCCGCCTCGAAGAGCCGCACCGAGGGCGACCACCCGGCGGCCACCATGTCGGCGCGGGTGGCGTTCAGCTGCCAGGCGGCGCTGCTGTAGAAGCGCGGGTGCCGCTGCGGGGGCAGGTGCGTCAGGTGCCGCACGTTCCCCGGCCAGAGGATGTCCGCCGGATACTGCGGCCCGGCCACGATGAAGCGCTGGCGCGGCAGCCGCTCGGCCACCTCCAGCAGGAAGCGCTCGACCACCGGCTGCCGGTCTTCCGCGTACGTCCCCATGTAGGCCAGGTCGCAGCGCAGCTCGGGGTCGGGCTCGGTGGGGTGGTAGCGCCCGGTGTCGACCGAGCAGTAGAGCGGCACCGCCTCGCGCGCGCCCAGCTCGCCCTCCACCACGCCCTGCAGGAACGGGCCGCCGGTGAACGACAGGTAGCGGGTGAAGAGCGGCACCTGGTCGGTGCGCAGGTACTCGGCCCCGCCGCTGCGGAGCGCGGCGACGGTGACGGGCGTGTCGATGTCGTAGAAGAAGAGCGGGTCCACGCCGGCCCCGGCCAGCGCGTCGATCACCCGCGGGCCCTCGTTCACGTAGCTGCCGACGATGGCCGCGTCCGCCTCGCGCGCCTCGGCGACGGCCTCCGCGGCCACCGCGTCCCAGTCGGCGTACAGCTTCAGCTCGCAGTAGCGGGGCTCGGGGTGGTCGCGGTTGGCGGCGTACCAGGGCGCGTCCCACTCCCAGAAGACGACCTCGTGGCCGCGCGCGGCGAAGGCCCGGAGCAGCGCGCGGTAGGTGGTGGCGTGCCCGTTCCCCCAGCTCGACGAGAGGGAGAGGCCGAAGACCACCAGCTTCATGCGACGCCCTCCGCCACCGGCGCGCGCAGCACGGCGTCCATCTGCGCGGCGCGCTGGGCGTAGGTGTGGCTCGTGAGCGCCCGCCGCCTGGCCGCCTGGCCGATGCGGCGCGCCTGGTCGTCGCCCGTCTCGCGCACCAGGCGGGCGACCTCGGCGCCGTCGGCGGCCAGCAGGATCTCCTCGCCGGGGGCGAAGAAGTCCTCGATCCCCCGCATCACGTCGGTCACCTGGCAGCAGGCGGCGCCGGCGGCCTCGAACATCCGCGTGGCCGGGCTCCACCCGTTCTCCACCATCGACTGGCGGTGGATGTTGAGCACCAGCCGCGCCGACGCGTTCACCTCGTTGTGCCGCGCGGTGGGGACGTGGCCCAGGCAGGTGACGTTGGGCGGCATCGGCTTGTCGCCCCACCCCTCGCCGCCCAGCACGAAGCGGTGCTCGGGGCAGAGGGCGGCGGCACGCAGGAAGAACTCCTCGACGCGCGCCTCGCGGTCCGGCAGCCGGTTCCCCATGAAGAGCAGGTCGAACCCGGGGCGCTCGGGGCGCTCCAGCGGCCGGTGCTCGTCGGGGTCCAGGCCGTTGTAGATGCAGGTGCACCCCCGCGCGCCCCACCGCTCGTACGCCTCGACCACGGGCGGGCCGCCGCCGTAGGTGAAGACGTGGTCGTAGCGGGGGACGTGCGCGCGGAAGGGGTCGGCCGCGTCGGCGGCCATGCGGGCGAGGGTGGCGGGCGCGTCCACGTCCAGGAACGCCGTCCGCGCGCGGCCGCCGGAGCGCTCGGCCAGCGCCTCCTCCAGCTCGGCGTCCCACACGCCCACGCCGCTGCACTTGATCACCCAGTCGCTGGTCTCGAACGCGGCGGCCACCAGCGTGCCGCGCTCGGCCTCGGAGCGGTAGACGATCACCCGCGCGTAGTCCGGGTCCTCCGCCAGGTCGCGGTTCTGCTGGCGGTCGTAGGCGTCGGGCTCGCAGAAGGTGACGCGGTGCCCGCGGTCCGAGAGCGCGCGCAGCAGCCCGCGGTAGTAGGTGGCCGCGCCGTTCCAGTACGACGAGACGAGGGACGATCCGAAGAAGGTCAGCTCCACGTGGCCTCCGCCGCTGCGGTGGATTTCATGCCGGCTCCTCGCTCTCGCCGTCGGGACCGTAGAGCTTCGGGAGGTCGAGCAGGTGATGGCCGACCACCCGTTCCGCCCGGAGGTCGAGGACCACCGCCATGAAGACGTCGCGGGCCTCCGAGTCGATCAGCACGTGCTGGTAGCGCCCGCTTTCGTCGCGGTAGGCGTACGTCACGGACCCGGGGGAGCAGTCGTGGCCCTCGAAGTCCTCCGCCGGGATGGCGTCGACGTACGGCCAGAAGTCGAACGGCGGCCCTTCGTCCATGCCCACCCGCTGCATCGGCGCGTCGAACGTCGCCCTGAACTCCGCCTCCGAAAGCCGCGCCATCATCCGCTCGCGGCGACGGCGGTCCCTGCCAGCGTTCCCGCGCTCCCGGCCGCGCCCAGCCCGGCGACGATGTCCAGCAGCTCCAGGGCGCGGTGGTCGCAGGTGTGCCGCGCCAGGATCGTCTCCAGCCCGCGCTCGGCCTGCGCGCGCGCCGCGTCTTCGTCCGCCGCCAGCCGCTTCAGCGCGTCGCGCATCTCCGCCGGGGTGCGGGCGACGGCGTAGTCGCCCGCGCGGAAGAGCTCCTCGGCGTCGTGCCAGGGGGCGCTGACCAGGGGGATGCCGCACGCCAGCGCCTCGAAGACGCGGATGGTGGGGATCCCGGCCAGCGCCTGGGCGTAGGCGCGCCGCGGCACGTGCAGGGTCGCGCGGCTGCGGGCGAAGATCTCCGGGACGCGGGCCGAGGGCGCCCAGCCGCGGAACTCCACCCCGGCGTCCGCCAGCTCGGCGAGCGCGTACTCGGGGTAGCGGACGCCGTGCGCGACGAACCGGAGCTCCGGCAGCGCCCGCGCGGAGTCGAGCCAGAAGGCGCGCAGCTCCCCGGTGCGCTCCTCGTCGCCCCAGTTGCCGATCCAGACCACGTCCTGCTCCTTCTCGCGCGCCAGGGGGCGGAAGCGCACGACGTCGGCGGCCTCGTGGAAGGTCCAGGCGCGCGCCACGCCGAAGCGGGCGCGGTAGACGTCGCGCAGCACGCGCCCGAAGGCGAGCACGGCGTCGAAGGCCAGGAGGTCGAAGCGGGCGATCGCCTCGGGCTGGCTCCAGGGCCGGTGGTGCGTGTCGAGGAAGACGGCGAGCGCCCCGGCCCGCGGCGCGAGGCGGGCGAGCGCGTTCACCACGTGCGGCTCGTTCCACTCGTGCACGACCACCACGTCCGCGCCCGCGGCCGCCGCTGCCAGCTCCTCCTGCAGCGCGGGGGACGCGGGGTCGAACGCGTGGACGTCGATCTCCGGGTAGGCGCGGGCGAACTCGACCACCGGGCCCACGCCGTGGTCGGCCAGCAGGTTCGCGAGCGACCAGGCGCCGCGGGGCTCGTGCGAGGAGACGTCGTGCCCCAGCCGGGTGAGCGAGCTCATCAGCCCGCGCAGGAAGTGCGCGTTCCCGTGGTTCCAGTCCGAGACGATGCTGTGGACGAAGAAGACGATGCGCATCGTCAGGGGCGGGCTCGGGGGAAGGCCGGGCGAAGGGCGGATGAATCCGCGGCAACAACGGCGCAAAGTCCGCCTTCGCGGACTCCTTCGGCGCGGACGAGGGGGCGGCGCGGAGGGGCTGGCCTCACGCGGAACTTCATCTTCATGAGGCCACCGCCAGCGGGGGGAGCGGCTCGGGGGGGCGGCCGGCGGCGCGCTGCTGGACGAGCTGGCGGTACAGGGCCAGGTACTCCTCGGCCATGCGCGGCGCGGTGTAGCGGCGCAGCGCCCGCTTGCGCGCGCCCTCGGCCAGGCGGGCGCGGCGCACCGGGTCGGCGGCCAGCTTCGCCAGCACGTCCGCGAGGGCCCGTGCGTCGCCCGGCGGGAAGAACTCGGCGCAGCCGTCCCACAGCTCGCGGAAGGTGCCGATGTCGCTCAAGACCAGCGCGCAGCCGGAGAGCGCGGCCTCCAGCGGGGCCAGCCCGAACGGCTCGTAGCGCGAGGGGCCCACGTAGATCGACGCGCGCCGCATCCACGCGTCCACCTCGGCGCGCTCCACGCGGCCGTGGACGACGAGGCTCGACGCGGTGAAGACCTCGCCGTGGGGGGCCACCGTCTCGCCCAGCACGTGCACGGGCGGGAAGTCCGGGCCCAGCATCCCCGCCGCCTCGTCCAGCACGTCGACGCCCTTGCCGCGGTCCCACAGCCGGCCCACGCTGAGGACGACGGTCTCCCCGCGCGCGGCGGGCTCTCCGGGCGGCGGCTCGATGCCGTTGTGGATCACGCGCGTGGGACGGACGCCGTAGTGATCCCGTAGCAGCGCCGCCTGGTACCCGGTGGGCGTGACGACGGCGGTGGCGGCGCGCAGGCCGTCGCCCACCCAGCGGGCGTACGCGGCCCACCCGGGGGGCGCCTCGCAGCCGTGCACGTGCGTCCACCAGGAGAGGACGTCGCTGTGCGCGGCGGTCACCACCGGCGCGGGGAAGCCGTACGCGGCGTAGGCGAGCTGGTTCAGGTGCACCACGTCGGCCGCCCAGAGCGCCGCCAGCTCGGCCAGCCAGGCGGCCGCGGCGGGGACGTCTGCCTCCGCGCCCTGCATCCACTCCAGCCGGTAGGGGCGCGAGACGACCTGCACGCCCGCGGGGATGCGCGCCAGCCGCTCGTCGCGCGGCTCGCCGATCACCGCCAGCAGCACCTCGTGGCCGGCGGCGTCCAGCTCGCGCGCCAGGGTGACGCCGTGGTCCCAGACGCCGCCGACGGTGTCGGTGGTGAGCAGGATCTTCATCGGCCGTAGATCCGGTCGAGGACTTCCGCCACGTCCACCAGCCGCTCGCACGCGGGGTCGAAGCGCTCGCCGGCGGCCAGGCGCTCCGCCCACTCCACCGCGGCGCGGCCGCCCCACGCGTCGGGCGGCGCGGCCAGCGTCTCGCGCGCGGTGCCGCGGTACAGCTCGGCGGTGAAGTCGTAGAACGAGCCGTCGACGTTGCGCAGCGCCGCGCCGCCGCCCGTGCCGTAGAACGCGGCCTCGATCACCGCGTCGCGCCCGGCGGACACCTTCCACGAGCACGCCAGCCGCACCTCCGTCCCCCCTTCCAGCGAGATGCCGGCGACCGCGTAGTCCTCGCAGCGGTCGGGGCTCGGGCCCAGCGGCTCGCCGCCGGCGAAGAGGCGGCCGGCGACACCCTCCACGCGCGGGAAGCCGAGCGTCCACAGGGCCAGGTCCACCAGGTGCACGCCCAGGTCCATCACGCACCCGCCGCCGGAGAGCGCGGGGTCGTAGAACCACGGCTTGTCGGGCCCGTACGCGTTGTGGAAGACCAGGTCGACGGCGAACACCTTCCCCAGCTCGCCCGCGCGCACCCGCTCGCGGATCGCGCGCATCCCCTCGGTGCAGCGGTAGGAGAGGTCGACGGCGAGCAGCCGGTCCGCCGCCCCCGCGGCGTCGACCACGCGGCGGACCTCGCCGGCCGTGCGCCCCAGCGGCTTCTGGCAGAACACGGCGGCGCCGGCCTCGAGCGCGCGCACCGACTGCCCGGCGTGCAGCGCGCTCGGCGTGGCGATCACGACGCCGTCCACCCCCAGCGCCAGCAGGTCGTCGAGCGATTCGACCACCTCCGCGTCCGGCGCCGCCTCCCTCGCCGCCGCGACCATCTCGGGCGACGTGTCGGCGACCGCCGCGACCTCGGCCACGCCGGCGTTGGCGATCGCCTCCATGCGGTGCCGGCCGATCCAGCCGACGCCGAGGAAGCCGAGACGGGGCGTGAGGATGTCCGAGGGTTCGAGGCTGCGGTCGGCGTCGAGCGTGGACGCGGTTGGGATGGAGAGGGTGTCGGTCACGTCGAAAGTCCTTGGTGCTTTAGTCCTTAGTGCTTTAGTCCTCGAGTCCCGAGCGACAAAACGCGGTCATCCTGAGGGCTCGGTGCGGAGGCGAGTCCAGCGCGCGGGCTCCCTCGGAATGACATCCGATGGATGTCGCGGGGGCCGTTCGCACTTTGCACCTCGCACCTCGCACCTCGCACCTCGCACCTCGCACTTCCTCACCCCGGCACCACCAGCGCCTTCAGGAACCCGTCCGGCCGGTCCCGCGTGGCGTCCAGCGCGTCGCCCAGGCGGTCGAGCGGGAAGGTGTGCGTGTAGAGCGGCGTGGGATCCAGGCGCCCCGAGGCGACGGCGTCCACGGCGGCGCGGATGCCGTCCAGGTAGACCTGCGGGTCGCGCTCGTGGGCGTTGACCACATCGAGCCCGCGCCAGTTCCAGAGCTGCATGTTCACCTGGCGCGGCCCGTCCTGGTGGTAGCCCGCGACCACCAGCCGCCCCCGCTCCTTCGTGATCTCCGCCGCCAGGTCCAGCGGCCACTGCTTCCCCACCGCCTCGATCACCCGCTCGCAGAAGGCGCCGCCGGTCAGCTCCTTCACCCGCTCGATGATCCGCCAGTGGTCGTCCATCGGCACCAGCTCGTCGGCGCCCATCTCGCGCGCCACGTCCAGCGAGAAGGGGCGGCGCGAGACGGCGATCACCCGCGCGCCGGCGTCCTTCGCCAGCCGGACGAGGAGCGCGCCCAGGAAGCCGACGCCCACCACGGCCACCGTCTGCCCGGCGTGGACGCCGCTCCTGCGGAAGATGTTCATCGCGCACCCCAGCGGCTCGCCGGGGAAGGGCCGCCCGTCCAGCTCCGGCGGCAGGGGGACCACGCTCGCCGCGTCGGCCAGGTCGTACTCGGCGTAGGAGCGGTAGGAGAGCGCGGCCACCCGTTGCCCGACGGCGATCCCCTCGACGCCCTCGCCCACCGCGTCGACCACGCCCCACCCCTCGTGCCCCAGGTCGCCGGGCTCCAGCGGGTAGCGCATCCACTCGGCGCCGCCCCAGGGCACGAGGTTCGACGCGCAGACGCCGCACCCCTCCAGGCGGATGCGCACCTGCCCCGGCCCGGGCTCGGGGAGCGGCACCTCCTCGAGGCGCAGCTCGCCGGGGCCCACGAGCCGCGCGGCCTTCATCGTGGTGGTGATCGTGTCGGTGACCGTCATTCCGTGGTCGGCAGAGGTCGATGATGACGTCGATGCGTCAGCGGGCGGCCTGGACGAGCGCGGGCTCCTCCACCGCCGGCTCGGAGAGCGCCAGCACGGGGGTGGCCAGCCGGGCCTCGTGCAGCCACTCCACCAGCCGGCCCAGCCCCTCCTCCCACGGCGTCTCCGCGCGCCAGCCGAGGACGCGCTCCGCCTTCGCGGTGTCGGAGACGTAGATCCGCTGGTCGCCCGGGCGCCAGTCGGCATGGGAGACGGGGACGGCGGAGTCGGTGAGCTCGCGCAGGCGCTCGATCACGCCGCGCACGCTGACGGCGTTGGCCGCGCCCCCGCCGATGTTGAAGACCTCGCCGGCCACCGTGTCGATGCGGTCCATCGCCAGGCGCATCGCCCGCACCAGGTCGTCGATCCAGAGGACGTCGCGCACCTGGCGGCCGTCTCCGTAGATGGTGACCGGCTCGCCGGAGAGGAGCGAGCGGGCGAAGTGCGCCACCCACCCCTGGTCCTCCGTGCCGAACTGCCGGGTGCCGTAGATGCAGCTCATGCGGAAGACCACCGTCGGCAGTCCGTAGATGCGCGCGTAGTCGTGCACGTACTGGTCGGCCGCGCCCTTGGAGCAGCCGTACGGCGAGTGGAAGTCGAGCCGCGCGTCCTCGGCGATCCCCTCGCGCCCGTCGGCGTAGGCGTAGCGGTCGCCCTCGAGCACCACCTCCACGTCCTCCATCGCCCCGTACACCTTGTTGGTGGAGGTGAAGAGGACCGCCGGCGGGTTCAGCATGGTGCGGGCGGCCTCGAGCACGTGGAAGGTGCCCAGGACGTTGGTCTCCAGGTCGTCCAGCGGGTCCACGAGCGAGGTGGTGACCGCCACCTGCGCCGCCAGGTGGTAGACGCGCTTCGACTCGCGCACCAGCGAGCGGATGCGGGCCCCGTCGCGCACGTCCACGGTCTCGATGCGCACCCGCTCTCCGTGCTTCCGCTTGAGCCACGCCGCGTTCTGCCGCACGCCGTCGCGTGAGAAGTTGTCGGCCACGATGACCTTCTCGCCCTCGGAGAGGAGCGCGTCGGCCAGGTTGGAGCCGACGAACCCCGCGCCCCCGGTGACGAGCGTGCAGTCTCGCTTCCCCTTCATCGTCCCCCTCCTCACAGCGTGAGTCCGCGGGCGGCGAGCTCGGCCGCGTGCGCTTCCACGTGGGTCTCGGGCGGCTCCTGCCCCTCGAGCCAGGCCACCAGCTCCTCCATCCCCTCCTCGAACGCGACGCGCGGCTCGTAGCCCAGGACCTCGCGCGCCAGCGAGATGTCGGCGTAGCAGTTCCGGATGTCGCCCACCCGGCAGCGCCCGGTGACCACGGGCTCCAGGTCGCTCCCCAGCACGCGGGCCAGCGTGGAGGCCACCTCGCGCACGCTCACCGCGCGCCCCGAGCCCAGGTTGAGCGCCTTCCCCACCGCGGCCTCCTCGTCGGCGGCCAGGAGGAGGCCCTGCACCACGTCGTGCACCGAGACGAAGTCGCGCCGCTGCTCGCCGTCTTCGTAGATGAGCGGCGGCTCGCCGTTCAGGAGCCGCGCGCTGAAGATGGCGGCCACGCCCGTGTACGGGTTCGAGAGCGCCTGGCGCGGCCCGTAGATGTTGAAGAACCTGAGCGCCACCGCGGGGATGCCGTACGCGGCGCCGATCTGGAGCACCATCCGCTCCTGGTCGGCCTTGGTGAGCGCGTAGATGGAGGTGGGGTCGAGCGGCTTGCCCTCGTCGGTGGGCGCGGGCGAGAGCACCACGCCGTCGGGGTCCACCAGCTCCCACTCGTGGCGGCGCAGCTGGTCGGCGGAGCGGCTGTTGACGCGCGGCTCCTTCCCGTCGGGGCGGGTGTAGCGCCCCTCGCCGTAGATGGACATGGAGCTGGCGACCACCACGCGCTCCACGCTACCGCGGTCGTCCACCAGCGCCTGCAGGAGGTGCGCGGTGCCCAGCGTGTTGGTGGCGGTGTAGTCGGCCACCTGGTACATCGACTGGCCCACGCCCACCGCGGCGGCCAGGTGGTAGACCACCTCGACGCCGTAGAGGCTGCGGCGCACCGCGTCGGGGTCGCGCACGTCGCCCACCATGGTCTCGGCGTCGGCGGGGACCCACTCGGGGAGCCGCCGCCCGGGGCCGTGCACCTGCGGGTCGAGGTTGTCGAGGATGCGCACGCGGTCGCCGCGTGCCAGGAGCGCGTCCACCAGGTGGCTCCCCACGAACCCCGCCCCTCCCGTCACCAGGACCTTGCGAGCCACTCCACCCCTCCCGTTGCAGTGATTACGCCGTTCGGCGCGGGACCCGCCCAACACGCCGCCCTCCCCGGGCCCGCACTGCACCGGCCCGGCGCTCCCCCGCTCTCCTCTGGCTGCGATGCTCGGCCGGGGCGTCCCTCGCTCCCGCGCCGTCGACGTGCGCGCCACCTCGCCCACACCCGCGCGGCCGGTCGCGGCCGCCCCCGCCGCGGCTCCCGGCGGCGGACCCCGGCGCGGCGCCCTACGCCGCGCGCTCTCTCCCACCCTGGCCGGCGCGCGCACCCGCGGCGCGCCCGGCGTGGCGCCCACCCATGTGGAAGCGCCGCCCGGGACGCGGGCCCCGGCGGCCCGCCGCCGGGGCGGCGCGAGAAGTCGCGTTGTCCCACACGGCCGCGCGGGTGCGCGCCGCGTGGGCTTCCACGCGGGGACCCGGCCCCGCCGCCTGCGCCCGCCGCGCCGGGGCGGTCATGGCGCCGCCGGGGCCAGGCGTGCCTCGTACTCGGCGGCCCAGCGCCGGAGCCGGAGGTCCACCTCGTCGGCCCACACGCCGGCCACCAGCCGCTGCGCCAGCCGCACGCCCAGGCGCTGCTCCTGCGTGCGGGCGGCCTCGGCCTCGCGCCCCTGCTCGAGGTGCTCGGCGGCCTCCATCTCCAGCGCGAACGCCAGCCGGTCGAGGTCGGTGAAGATCCTGCCGCGCAGCTCCGCCGCTTCGGGTGCTTCGACCGGAGGTGGAGTGCTGAGCATCATGACCGGATCGCCGGGTGAGGTCCGAGCCGCCTGCGCGGGTGTCCACGGTGGACGTTTCCGCAAAAGCGCCGGGCACGGCGAAGCAACATGCATGCCGAGGGGTTATTCCAGGCGCCGCAAGCACTTCCCCGGCTTCGGCCAGGGATCATCTAAGTAGATGCTGGAACCGGGTTTGTAGATGAAGAAGAAGGTTGCGGCGGGTGCCGGCGGAAGGCCCCTGTACAAAAAAACGAGGGCCGCTATGCAGGTTGCGTGCTAGATCGGGGATACAGATGGCCATACTGCACGACGTGATACGGCTTCGTCCTTTGTAGAAGCCAATCCAGGAACGGAAAAGACTCTCTTTGCGCCACGTGCGCCTCGAAAGAAAACCGTATGCAATGGTAAGAGCATGCCATTGAGTCCGTAGAATTCATGCGTTTGGGACCGGAGAGAAGGCTGGATCCTCCGCCAGGGAGGGCCACCCCGTGGCCGTCGTCCGGTTTCGCGGGCCCCCGGTCCGGACGCGAATCCCTTGCGGCGCGCGCGGTCGCGCGGGCACCTTGGGAACCGCCGGTCCGATCCTCCGTCTCCCGATCATCCTCCACCCCACCCGACCCATGCTCGCGCTCCTGCTCACGCTCGCGGCGGCCTCGCCCGCGGAGTCGACGACGGTCCAGGCGGACACCCAGCGCTACGCGGTGATGATGGGCAGCGGGACCCGCGCGGCGGGGAGCGGGCGGGCGTGGAGGACGGCGGACGGGGAGCTGCGCTACACCTACGAGTTCAACGACCGCGGGCGCGGGCCGAAGCTGGAGACGCGCGTGCGGCTGGACGCGGACGGCCGCCCGGTGCTGATCGAGACGTCGGGGGTGGACTACTACAAGAACGCGGTGACGGACCGCTTCACGCTGGAGAACGGCCGCGCGAGCTGGAAGAACAGCACCGAGGAGGGGCAGAAGGCGGTCTCCGCGCCGGCGGCCTACCTGCCGATCTACTCCGCCACGCCCGGAGACGAGCTGGTGCGGGCGCTGCTGGCGGCCGGCGGCGCGCTGGACCTGCTCCCGGAGGGGCGCGCCACGCTGGAGCGCGCGGGCGAGCTGGAGGTGAGCGCGGGCGGGCGCACGCAGCGGGTGGTGCAGTACCTGGTCTCGGGGCTGGGCTTCGAGCCGCAGCCCGTGTGGCTCACCCCCGAGGGCGAGTTCTTCATGTCCGGCGGCGAGTGGATCGCCACCGTGCGCGAGGGGTGGGAGGCGGCGCTCCCGGCGCTCTTCGCGGCGCAGCGCGCGGCCGAGGAGGCGCGCGCGGGCGAGCTGGCCCGCCGCCTGGCGCGGCGGCCCGCGCGGCCGCTGGTGTTCCGCGGCGTCTCGCTCTTCGACCCCGAGTCGCGCCAGAGCCGGCCCGGGACGACGGTGGTGGTGCGCGGCGGCCGCATCGAGGCGGTGGGGCCCGACGCGTCGACCGCCGTCCCCGCGGACGCGGAGGTGGTGGACGGGCGGGGGAAGACGCTGCTGCCGGGGCTGTGGGACATGCACGCGCACGTGAGCCCGCTGGACGGGCCGCTGAACCTGGCGGCGGGGGTCACCTCGGTGCGCGACCTGGCCAACGACACGGCCACGGTGCTGGGGCTCAGGCGCCGCTGGGACGCGGGCGAGTCGCTCGGGCCGCGGCTGCCGGTGATGGCGGGGTTCATCGACGGCCCCGGCCCCTTCACCGGGCCGGTGGGACCGAAGCCGACGACGCCCGACGAGGCGCGCGCGGCGGTCGACGAGTACGCGCGGCTCGGCTTCCAGCAGATCAAGGTCTACAGCTCGCTGGACACGGCGCTCCTGCCGGTGGTGATCGAGCACGCGCACCGGCGGGGCCTGCGGGTGAGCGGGCACATCCCCTGGCCGATGACGGCGGAGCGGGCGGTGCGGCTGGGGATCGACGAGCTGCAGCACGCCAACTTCCTGGCGCTGAACTTCCTGGGCGACTCGCTCGACACGCGCACCCCGGCGCGCTTCACGGCGGTGGCGCGGGGCGCGGCGGGGCTGGACCTGCGGGGCGAGGCGTGGCGCGGCTTCGTGCGGCTGCTGAAGGAGCGCGACGTGGTGGTGGACCCCACGCTGGCGGTGTTCGAGGACATGTTCACGGCGCGGCTGGGGGAGGTGTCGCCGTCGTTCGCGTCGGTGGTCGGCCGCTTCCCGCCGAACGTGCGGCGCGGGGTGCGCCTGGGCGGTCTGCCGGTTCCCGACGGGATGGACGCGCGCTACCGCGAGAGCCACCGCCGGCTGATGCAGATGACGGCCGACCTGCACCGCGCGGGGGTGCGCCTGGTGGCGGGCACCGACGGGCTGGCGGGCTTCACCCTGCACCGCGAGCTGGAGCTGTACGCCGAGGCCGGCATCCCGCCCGGCGACGTGCTCTACATCGCCACGCTGGGCGCCGCGCGCGTGGCGAAGCAGGACGACCGGCTGGGAACGATCGCGCCGGGGAAGCTGGCGGACCTGGTGCTGGTGGACGGCGACCCGCTCACGCGCATCTCCGACATCCGCCGCACGCGGCTGGTGGTGAAGGACGGCGTGGTGTACGAGCCCGACGCGCTTTACTCCGCGATCGGGGTGGGGCCGGTGGGGAGGTAGGGGAGTACGAAAGTACGGAACTGCGGATCGGGGGGCTCGGGGCGGGGGGCCCTCACCCGCCGCCTTAGAGCGGCAACCCTCTCCCAACTTCGGGAGAGGGTGGACTTTACGAGGCTTGGCGCGGAATTGGGTTGTCGGCTGTTCCCTGTTCCCTGTCCCCTGAGGTTGCGTGAGGGATGCGCGCCCGGAGGGCCGGGACACGGGCGCGCCGGGGGTTTGGCGCGACCGGGGCCCGGCGCGGTTGGGCACAGTCGTATCGTGCCCTACCGCGCGCGCAGCCCGGCCCGGAGCGCAGCGGAGGGACACGCCCAAACCCGCAGTTCGTCCTGTCGGCGAAACCCGCTCGCTTCCGGCGGAGAGGGCGCCTAGATTGGCCGCGAAACGCGGCGGGGCCGCCCTCCGTAGACGCACCCGGCGCGCTCCCTGCGTCGCCTGCCTTTCGCGCGCCCCGGCCCGCGCGCTCCCGTCCACCCCCGAAGCCGACGACGTGACTCCGCACCGCAACCCCTTCCATCGCGACCCGGCGGCGGACCCGCCGATGGAGCCGCTCCCGCCGGACGAGGTGGAGCAGCTGCGCGCCTTCTGGGAGGAGACCGAGGAGGAGGCGGAGGAGGTCGAGAAGGGGCGCTCGCACTGGGTGCGCCACCTGGTGCTGATCGTCATCCTGGGGCTGGGCGTGTACGTGCTCTTCCCCAAGCTGGGTAACCTGCGCGACTCCGTGCGCGTGCTGCGTAGCTTCCGCTACGGGTACGTGGGGCTCGCCGTGCTGGCCGAGGTGCTCAGCTACGTGGCGCTCGGCTACATGATGCGGCGCATCGTGCTGCTCACCGGGCAGGTGCTGCCGCTCGCGCGGGCGGTGGTGGTGACGGTGGCCGCCGGGGCGGTGGGGCTGGTGGCCGGCGGGCTGGTGGGAATGGGCGGCTCCAGCTACCGGTGGCTGCGCGACGGCGGGGTGCGAGCCGAGGGCGCGGTGCTGGCCGGCTGGCTCCCCGCGCTGCTGAACGCGGGGGTGGTGGCGGCCGCGGCGGTGCTGGGAATGATCCAGCTCATGCTGCTGCGGCGCCTGACGACCGCGCTCTGGGGGGCGTTCATCTTCTCGATGCTGGTGGTGGTCGTGGCCGGAAGTCTCGCCTGGTGGGGATCGCGCCACCACGCGGGGGCCGAGCGGCTGGCGGTGAAGATCCAGGCCAGGTGGGCGCGCATGCGCCGCAAGCCGGCCCGCCCGGAGCAGCTGCGCACCACGCTGGAGGGGATGTTCGACGCCATGGGGCTGCTCAAGCGCCGCGGGTGGAAGGGCCCGCTGCTGGGTTCGGCGCTGGGCGTTGCGCTCGACGCCACCTGCCTGTACCTGATGTTCATGGCGGCGCGCACCCCGGTGGGGTTCGGGGTGCTGCTGGCGGGCTACGGGATCCCGCTCCTGGTGGGAAAGGTGGGGGTGATCCCCGGCGGGGTGGGGCTGGTGGAGGTGATGATGATCGGCATCTTCACGGGCGTGGGGGTGCCCATGGCCACGGCGTCGCCCGTGGTGCTGGGCTTCCGCGTGCTGGCGTTCTGGTTCCCCAACCTGGCCGGCTTCGCGCTGATGCCGGCGCTGCAGGCCACCCGCCGCGTGCGCACCCCGCTCCCCGAGCAACGCTCCGCCACGCGCCGGGCGAAAGGGTCTCCGGCGGGCTGAAGACGACCGCAACTGCATGTCTCACACGGAGTAAACGGAGTTAACGGAGGAACAACTCCGTTGACTCCGTTAACTCCGTGTGAGGCTTTTCGATCTTGCTCAGGCGGGGACGGCGGCTCCGGTCTCGACCGGACGGCCGGCCGCCTTCCAGCCGGCGAAGTCGCCCGCCAGGTGCGCCACCTCGAAGCCGTGCGCCTGGAGGAGGCCGGCGCCCACCCAGGCGCGGCCGCCGCCCTGGCAGTGCACCACCAGCGTCTTCCCGCGCGGCAGATCGCCCAGGCGCTCGGCCAGGCGCCCCAGCGGGAAGTTCAGCGCGCCGGGGAGGTGCCCCGCCTCGAACTCCGACGAGTTGCGCACGTCCACCACCTCGACCTCGCCCGTCACCCGCCGCCGCTCCATCTCTTCGGCGCTCCAGTCGGGGATCGCGGCGCGGCGGCCGTGCCCCTCCGCCCAGGCGTCCACCGCGCGGGCGCCGAACCAGCCGACGGGGTGGTCCAGCCCGATCAGCGCCAGGTCGCGCACGGCGGCCTGTACCGCGCCGGGCTGCTCTTCGTCCACGACCAGGTAGAAGGGGCGGTCGTAGGCGACCACCGAGCCGGCGTAGGTGGGGAAGCTCTTCACCAGCGGCGCGCTCAGCGTTCCCGCGGCGTGGCGGCGCGCGAACTCGGCTCCCGGGCGCGTGTCGATCACCGTGGCCCCGCGGGCCAGGACCGCCTCCAGCTCCGCCTCGGGGAGGCGCGGCGGGACATGGAAGCCGCCGAGCGGGGGCGGGCCGTCGCGGTTGATCCGCTTCATCTGGGCGAAGTACATCGGCGGCTCGGGCTGGCCGGCCAGCACGGCGCGCACGAACTCGTCTTCGTCCTCCGCCGCCAGCCCCCAGTTGAAGAGCTTCTCGTAGCCGAGCGTGGAGGACGGGACCGCGCCCAGCGCCTTGCCGCACGCGGAGCCGGCGCCGTGCGCGGGCCAGAGCTGCACCCAGTCCGGCAGCGCGCCCTTGAAGCGCCGCAGCGAGCGGAAGAGGGTGCGGGCGCCCTGCTCCATCGTGCCCTCGACGCGGGCGGCGCGCTCCAGCAGGTCGGGGCGCCCCACGTCGCCCACGAAGACGAAGTCGCCGGTGAAGACGCCCATCGGCCGGTCGGCGGCGGCGGTGTCGGTGACGACGAACGCCAGGTGCTCGGGGGTGTGCCCCGGCGTGTGCAGCACGTCCACGCGCACCCGGCCCACGTCGATGCGGTCGCCGTCCCTGACCAGCACTGCGCCGTCACCCTTCGCGTAGCCGTACCTCCAGTCGTCGCCGCCCTCGTCGGAGAGGTAGAGGCGCGCCTGCGTGCGGGCGGCCAGCTCGCGCGCGCCGGAGACGAAGTCGGCGTGGATGTGCGTCTCAGTGACGTGCGCGATGCGCAGTCCCTCCTTCGCCGCGGCGGCCACGTACCGCTCCACGTCGCGGTTGGGGTCCACCACCAGCGCCTCGCCGGTGGCGTCGCACCCCACCATCCAGCTCGCCTGCGCCAGCTTGTCGTCGTAGAAGCGCTTCAGGAGCATCGTCGTCCCCGTGTGACAATCGAGAGGCGTGTCCATCCCGGGCACCGGACGCGCATTCTACACGGCCCGGGCGGAAGGCGCGAGAGATCCGGGGCCGCTTCGGCGCGCGGAAGGACAAACAACGTCATTCTGCTTCGGCCGGCTCCAGCGCGGCCGCCGGCAGCCCCCGCCCCGGCGCCTGGCGCGCCTGTCCCTCCCCGAACGGAAACAGATTGGAATCACACAGAGAAACAGAGGAACAGAGAACCCCGAGTCCTCTGTTCCTCTGTTTCTCTGTTTCTCTGTGTGAGATCCTTTCAGAGCCAATCCCTGAACAGTTCTCTACCAGACAGTGCTCATCCTTCGACCCTGGATGCCCCCTCGGGTTCACGCCCCATACTTCTTCAGCCGGCCGGCGTGGGCGAGGGCGAGGGGCATCACCTCGGCGGCGCGCAGGCGGCCGAGCCCGCCGCGGATGCAGGCGCGCTCGCCGAACGCCGTCACCTCGTCGGGGAGGACGGTGGCGGGGGCCCAGAGGAGGAGCGGCACGGGGTGGAAGCTGTGCGACTTCATCCGGCTGGGCGTCGAGTGGTCGCCGGTGACCACCAGCACGTCGGGCTCCAGCGCCAGGATCGCCGGGAGCGCCGCGTCCAGCGCCTCGATCGCCTGCACCTTGCGCTGGAAGGCGCCGTCCTCGCCCGTGCTGTCGGTGGGCTTGTGGTGGACGAAGAAGAAGTCGTAGCCGCCCCACAGCCGCCGGAGCGCGGCCGTCTGCTCCTCGACGGTCGTCACTTCCTCGACCACCGTCATCCCCACCAGCCGCGCCAGGCCGCGGTACGTCGGGTAGAGCGCGAGCGCCGCGCCCTTCAGCCCGTACGCCTCGTCCATCGGCACGAAGTGGGGGAGGCGCGAGAAGCCGCGCAGCAGCAGGAAGTTGGCGGGGTGCTCGTCCTCGAGCGCCTCGCGCGCCTGGCCCAGCAGCGCGGCCGCGACCCCGGCGGTGCGCCGCGACGGCCCGTCCTCGCCGCGCGGCTCCAGCGGGGGGACGCCGGTCCGCTCGGGGTCGGTGTCCTCCACGCGGTCGCCCAGGCCGGGGCCGCGCAGGCGCAGGGCGACGCGGTAGTCGCGCACGGGCTCGAGGGTGACCTCGACGCCCTCGGCGCGCAGCACGGGGCGGAGCTTCTCGACCAGGCGCCGGTTCTCTTCGGTGGGGATGCGGCCGGCGCGGCGGTCGGCCACGGTGCCGTCCGCGGCCAGCGTGCAGAAGTTGCCGCGGACGGCCACGTCGCCGGGTCCCACCTCCATCCCGATCCCCAGCGCCTCCAGCACGCCGCGCCCCACCGGCGTGGCCACCGGGTCGTAGCCGAAGAGCGCCAGGTGCCCCACGCCGGAGCCGGGCGTGATCCCGGGCGCCACGGGGACGGAGAGCCCCACGGCGCCCTCGGCGGCCAGGCGGTCCAGGTTGGGCGTGGCGGCCGTCTCCAGCTCCGTCTTCCCCCCGGGCTCCACGGGGAGCCCGCCCAGCCCGTCGGCCACCACCAGCACGATGCGGCCGCCGGGCTGGTGCAGTTCGGCGGCCAGGGCCTGCGCGGGGGTGAGGGGGACGCGCTCCCCGCTCACCCGCCGCCCCCGGACCGCGCCGCCGACAGCGCGGCCGCCTGGCCGTCCAGCACCCCCAGCCGGTCGCGGCCCGCGCGCCGGGCGGACTCCAGGGCGGCGTCGGCGCGCGCGTGCAGGTCTCCCGGCGCGGTGCATCCCTCCTCGGTGGACGCGACCCCCGCCGAGGCGGTGACGCGGACCTCCTCCTCGGGGAGCTCGACGCGCACCTCGCGGACGGCGCGCAGGATCCGCTCGCCCACACCGATGGCCGCCACCAGCCCGGCGCCCGGGAGCAGCACCGCGAACTCCTCGCCGCCGGTGTGGGCGGCCGTCCCGCCCAGGCGCGCGGCGGTGTCGGTGCCGCGGACGGCGCGCGACACCGCGTGCGCCGCCTCGGCCAGGACCTGCTCGGCGGCGGAGCGGCCGTGGCGGTCGGCGACGGCCTCGAAGCGGTCGAGGCCGACCACCAGCAGCGACAGCGGGGTGCCGTCGCGCGCGGCCGCCGCGCACGCCTCCTCCAGGCGCGCGTGGAAGTAGCGCAGGTTCTTCAGCCCGGTGAGCGGGTCGGAGACGGAGAGCGCGTCGAGCATCTTGCCTCGCGCAGGCGGTGCCGCCGCGGCCCGGGCCGCGCGCTCGGAATGAGACGGCGCGGCCGGAGCCGGGGAAGGTGACGTCGGATTTCGGTTGCGCTACGAATCTGTGGCGCGGCGTCCCGCTCCGCCAGCACCTCCCGGCGGCTGATACCACTTTGCAGAGCATCGTTCGGGTACAGCTTTCTGATAGAGCATCACACAGAGGACACAGAGGACACAGAGAAACTTCAATCGCGTCTTCAGTTCCTCCGTGTTCTCTGTGTCCTCTGTGTGATTCCAATCTGT
>DASVWD010000245.1 GCA_036389795.1 Longimicrobium sp. | reverse complement strand
CGGCAAGGCCGTGGGCGCGCACGAGAGCGCGCCCACGGCCTGTCGCGATCAGCTGTTCGAGCTGCGTTACGACATCCGGTACACGGGCACGGCCTCGCCGCAGGCGATTCCGCGACCCGGGTCGCGGAGGCGCCGCATCGGAATGCCCTTGCGGATGTCCGTCATCATCTGCTCGTCTGCCTGGTTGAGTGTGACGGATCTACGCTACCCACGCGGAGGGTGCCTGTCAACGGGTTGCGACGCTTGCGCGTTTCCCGCCAGGAGGTTAGCGTTGGAGCCATGAACGTCACCACGCGCGCCTACGGCTATTACTACTACGGGCTTCCCAGCGGGAGTCCGGGGTTCGTCGCGCGCGGCTAGACGGCAAAGTCTCCAAGGCGACGAGCAACGCAGGGCTCCCGAGCAGATCGGGGGCCCTTTTTCGTCGCCTCCCGCTGCCGACAACCACCTCCTCAAGCGAAGGACCCCATGATCATCGTCACCCGTCCGGGCGTCACCGACGCGGAGCTGGACCACATCCGCGAGCGCGTGGAGACGCTGGGGATGCGCACCCACGTCTCGCGCGGCGAGCAGCGCACCATCATCGGCTGCATCGGCGACGAGAGCCTGCTGGCCGAGGCCGCCCTCCTCTCGCTCCCCGGCGTCGAGTCCGTCACCCCCGTCCTCAAGCCCTACAAGCTGGCCTCTCGCGAGTTCTCGGTGGAGCCCTCCGTGGTCCGCGTGGGCGAGCGCGGCGGCGCCACGATCGGCGGGAAGCGGCTGGCGGTGATCGCGGGGCCGTGCTCGGTGGAGGGGCGCGACATGCTGCGCGAGACGGCGCACTCGATCCGCGAGGCGGGGGCGGGGATGCTGCGCGGCGGCGCCTTCAAGCCGCGCACCTCGCCGTACGCCTTCCAGGGCCTGGGCGAGACGGCGCTGCGCATGCTGGCCGAGGTGCGCGCGCAGACGGGGCTCCCCGTGGTCACCGAGGTGATGGACACGCGCCAGGTGGAGCTGGTGGCCGAGCACGCCGACGTGCTGCAGGTGGGCGCGCGCAACATGCAGAACTTCGCGCTCCTCTCCGAGCTGGGGCGGGTGCAGCGGCCGGTGCTGCTCAAGCGCGGGCTCTCGGCCACGGTCAAGGAGCTCTTGATGGCGGCCGAGTACGTGATGGCGCAGGGCAACCGCGACGTGATCCTCTGCGAGCGCGGGATCCGCACCTTCGAGACGGCCACGCGCAACACGCTAGACGTGGCGGCGATCCCCGTGCTCAAGGCCGAGACGCACCTGCCGGTGGTGGTGGACCCGAGCCACGCGGGCGGCCGCGCCGACCTGGTGGCGCCGCTGGCGTTCGCGGCCGTGGCGGCGGGGGCCGACGGGCTGATCGTGGAGGTGCACCCCTGCCCGGAGGAGGCGCTCTCCGACGGCGACCAGTCGCTCTCGCTGGAGAGCTTCGCGCGGATGATGCGGGACCTGCGGCCCTTCGCGCGGGCCGCCGGGCGCGAGCTGCCGATCCCCGCGCTGGACGCGGTGGAGGCGGCGGCATGAGCGGGCCGGAGACCGCGGCCGAGTCGGCCTCCGCGGCGCTGGAGGGGCTCAGGACGCAGATCGAGCGGATCGACCGCGCGCTGATAGGTCTGATCGCCGAGCGGGTGCGCCTCGCGCGCGACGTGGGCGAGGCGAAGCGGGCGCTGGGGCTGCCGGTGCTGGACCCCGCGCGCGAGGCGGCGGTGGTGCGCCGCGCCGGCACGCTGGCGCGCGAGGCGGGGCTCGCGGACGAGGACGTGCGCTACCTCTTCTGGCACCTGATCGGCCTCTCCCGCCGCGCGCAGATGGAGGGCGGGTGAGCGGCGTCCGGTGCGGAGTGCGAGGTGCGAAGTGCGAGGTGCGCACCGTCGCCGTGGTTGGCCTGGGGCTGATCGGCGGGTCGGCGGCGCGGGCGCTGGCGGCGGCGGGCGTGCGCGTCGTGGGGTGGGACCGCGACGCGTCCGCCGTGGACGCCGCGCTCGGCGAGGGGGTGCTGGCGGCGGCGCTCGGGGCGGACTTCGCAGGGGTAGAGGCGGCGGACGCGCTGCTGCTGGCCGTCCCCGTGCTCCGCGCCAGGGAGGTGCTGGCGGCCGCGCGCCCGCGCCTGGACGGGGTGCGGCTGGTCACCGACGCAGGGAGCACCAAGCGCTCGGTGGCCGCCGCGGCGTGGGAGCTGGGGCTCGCGGCGAAGTTCGTGGGCGCGCACCCGCTGGCGGGCGACCACCGCTCGGGGTGGGCGGCGTCGCGCGCGGACCTCTTCGCCGGCGCGCGCGTCTACCTCTGCCCCACGCGGGAGACGTCGGACGAGGCGCTCGTCCTCGCCCGCGAGCTGTGGGAGCGGGCGGGGGGAAGGACGGAGGTGATGGACGCGGCGGAGCACGACCGGCGGCTGGCGTGGACCAGCCACCTCCCGCAGGCCGCCTCCACCGCGCTCGCCGTGGCGCTCGACGCCCGCGGGGTCGCCCGGGCGGAGCTGGGGCCCGGCGGGCGCGACGTCACCCGCCTGGCCGCCAGTTCGCCGGAGATGTGGACCGACGTGGCGCGCGACAACGCCGACGAACTCGCCGCCGCGCTCCGGGCGATGGAGGACGCGCTACGGGGCCTGCGCGAGGCGATCAAGGCCGGCGACGAGGGGCGGATCCGCGAGATCTTCGCGCGAGGGCGGGAGTGGGGCGAATAGAAGCCGACCGGGACGGCGGGAATCCCCTCGGAAGGGGATGAGTCTTGTTCCGAACGGCGAGGAACGCGAATATACGTCAGGGTAGCGGACGCGCCAGGAAAGAGGGATTGCGATGGAGGAGAAGCCGCGGGAGAAAAAGAGCCCGGGCGCAGAGCCGGAACGGCTCACGATCGATCTCCCGTTCGAGGAAGCCGTACGGCGGGCCCTGCAGTCCCCCCGCCCGCCGGCGGGGTACCCGACAGGCCAAAGCGAAAGCGGCGCTGGAAGGTGGATCATGGACGTCCGTGACTGGCACCCCGGCCAGCTCGCCCTGTTGTGGGTCGTGGCGGTCTTTGGGGAGTGGTTGTTGATCCGCTCGATTCTACGCCCGCATTTCGTCCCCAATACACTGGGGTACGCGGTACTCTGGCTCATTCCGATAGTGCTCTTCGTGGTGACGTGGCGGTGGTTCGACGCTCGCAAACAGGACGGCGGCGCCTCCTGAGCGCCGCCGTTTGCGCTGGTCCGCTCTCGACTCCTCTTTGCAGCCAGCCGGGCACCTTCTCTCTCTTCCGCCCTCAGGAAGTCGGCCAGAGCGCGAGCGAGGGCGCGCCGTGCGCCTTGCCTGCGCTTCGGCCGCTCTCCCCCAGCTCCTCGCGCATCGCGTTCCTCGGTATCTCGAAGCCTGGCGCGGACGACCGACTCCCCGTCGGTGGCTCCCGCCGCGTTTGACGCTGTCCGCTCGCGCCGGGTATCTTGCGCCCGCCGCCGGTACGGATCGTGCCCGGTCGGCGGAACAATCCGTTTCTCCCCACTCCGACGACGAATCCACGCACGGAGACGCCCGTGAAAGTAGTGATGCCGGTGGCGGGCAAGGGCACGCGCCTTCGCCCGCACACGCACGTGACCCCCAAGCCGCTCCTCAAGGTGGCCGACAAGCCGGTGATGGCCTACATCCTCGACGACCTGCGCGAGCTGGGCGTGCACGAGGCCGTGCTCGTCACCGGGCACCTGAAGGAGAAGGTGCAGGAGTACATGGCGGAGGAGTACCCCGACTTCCACGCCGTCTACGTGGAGCAGAAGGAGCAGAACGGCACCGCCGACGCCATCCGCCTGGCCGAGCCGTACGTCCGGGAAGACCTGCTGATCATCTTCGTCGACACGCTCTTCGACGCCGACCTCTCCATCGTCAAGCGCCTGCCCGACGACGTGGCGGGGGTGATCTGGGCCAAGGAGGTGGAGGACTACCAGCGCTTCGGCGTGATCGTGACCGACGAGCACGGCTTCATGCGGAAGATCATCGAGAAGCCGAAGGAGCCGATCTCGAAGCTGGCCAACATCGGCCTCTACTACATCCGCGACTGGAAGCTGCTCTTCCAGGCGATCCACCACGTGATGGAGCAGCCGCCGGGGCCGGGGGGCGAGTACTTCCTCACCGACGCCTTCCAGTACATGGTGGACAACGGCGCCAGGCTCAGGGTGGAGCCGGTGCACGGCTGGTACGACGCCGGCAAGCCCGAGACGCTCCTGGAGACCAACCTGCACGTGCTCACCACCTCGCGCGCCCGGCCGCCCGCCAACGGGACGAACGTGACCGTGCACGGGCCCGTGCACGTGGCCGACGGCGTGACGCTGGAAGACGTGGAGATCGGGCCCAACGTGACCATCGGCCCCGGGACCACGGTCCGCCGCAGCCGCCTGCGCGACACCATCGTGGGCGAGAAGAGCGAGGTGGAGGACGTGGACGTGCGCGACTCGCTCATCGGCAGCCACGTGAAGGTGCGCGGCGTCACCGGGCAGGTGGACCTGGGCGACCACTCGGTGGTGCTGCACGCGTAAGCGCCGGGCGCCGGACCGGCACCGAGGAAAGGCCCCGCGCCGGCGTCCGGCGCGGGGCCTCGTTCTTACCACGGCTGCCCGTCAGGATCGGATGCTAGTAGCGGTCCGAGCCGCGGAACGGGTCGTAGCAGGTGAGGCCGCAGCTGTACGGTGTGCAGTAGTACGTGCCGCACCCGGCGTCGCAGCTGTCCCAGCAGGTGTTGCCGCCCTCGCAGGTGGCGCCCTGGCAGGTGTACCAGCAGGTGGCGCCGCCGTCGGTCTCCCAGTAGCCGTGCACCGTCCCCGGCTCCTCCTCGCCGCGCTCCGTGGGGAAAGACTCCACCTCGAGCTCTTCGAGGTCCAGCTTCAGCTTCGTCATCGGTTCCTCCGTGGGTGGCCGGATTCGCACGCGCCCGTCGGCGGGCCGTGCGGGAGGAAAGCTGGCGCCGGATCAGATGTGGGGGGCGGAGGACGGTACGACCAGTCCGCGGGCGGGACGAGCCGCGGCGTGGCTGGTAGGAACGATTCGCCCCCCCGGACACCTCGAGGGGCACGGACTGGTGCGAAACACGATCCCCTCGCCCGTGTCGAACGGACGAGGGGAAAGCGCATCTCCCGCTGTCCTGGCTGATTCGCGGTCAGACCGGTACCGGCGCCTGGCGCAATACGGTGCCGCCTCTGATCGCCTCGAACAGTCCGGACTGGATCAACCAGTCGAAGGCAGGCCCGGGTGGCAGGGATTCCTGCTGTACGAGATCATCCAGCCACTGTGCCACGGTTCGCTCGTATCCATGCCCTGCGCCGTTCTCACCGGGCTCTCCACCCGACTCCATGTACGGCCGCAGAAGCTCCTCGCCACGGAACTCGTAGTCGGGGTTCCCGTGCCGATGGGACGAAGGCCGGTTCACCCACAGATAGAAGTCGCTGGGATAACCGACCAGCAGGAAAAAGCCTCCCCCGGGTATTCCGGAATGGGCGAGCAGATTCCTGTAGACCTGTGCAGCCCCATGCTGATCGATGCCCCGTGCAGATTTCACTTCGACGACCAGTTGGAGGGTGCCCACCTGATCGTATACCGCCACATCGGAGCGCGTCCGGATCCTGGCGCCCGGGATTTCCCAGTCGCCCTGGCGAACTTTTTCATCCAGGCACGAGCTGCACACATTGATCTGCAGGCGTCCCGGGTGGGCCCAAACCGCGGTGATGGGCGCCGGTGTCAGCGCCTTGCACACCGCGGTCTGGATCTCACAGACTCCCGTTAGAATCACGCCACTCGGTTCGATCTTCATATTGCATCCTGCATTCGTGTGGCGAGCCAGTCGGTCAGGCGGTCTCGCGCGTCTTCAACCAGGTCTTCGCGGTCGCGAGGACTGAGGACAGGGACGAACGACGCCCGCAGGCTGGTTTCGGCCTCATCGAGGTAACTGTCCGGCGGGTCGAACGGCCGGTCGTAGCCGAGCTCGTGCCGTTCGACGTGCGCCAACTCATGGGCAAGGCAGGCCAGCGGCGACATCCGCGAGTTCGCCGTTCTCCCCGCGCCAGGATAGGCGTCGGCGCCGAGGACCACGAGCCCGCGGGCCTGATCGAACCGCGTGCGTGATCCATGCCGCATCGCCTCTGTAATGTCAAGTGCCCTCGGCCGCTCTCCGCAGAGCACTTCCCAAATCTCAAGACACCTTTGGATCTGCGTTCCGTCCAGTCCGACCCTGTTCCTGGCTCCGAGCATGGATGCAGTGGATTTGTACGGGTGGGTGCGGATCAGGCGGCCAGGCCCGCCGCGGAGAGGATGATGAGCAGGGCGCGCTCGACGCCGAGGGCGCCGTTGTCGTTGGAGTACCACTCGTCGGCGGTGTGGATGCCGCCCGAGTCGCCGCCCACGCCGATGGCGATCGAGGGGATGCCGAGCGCCATGGGGACGTTGGCGTCGGTCGACGAGCCCACCAGCTCGGGGCGCGCGCCCAGCGCGAAGGTGACGGCCGAGGCGGCGGCCACCAGCGGCGACTTCGGCGGGGTCTCGCCCGAGGGGCGGTCGCCGATCACCGCCACCCGGGCGCCCAGCGGCTCGGTGCCGGCACGGCGGCCGGCGTTCTCCTCGTCGACCACGCGGGCCAGCACGCCGCGTACGCCGGCCTCCATCTCGGCCAGGGCGCCGGCCACCTCGCTGCGCATGTCGAGCTCCATCCACGCCCCCTCGGGGATGGAGTTGATGCTGCTGCCGCCGCCGATGCGCGCCACGGTGAGCGAGGAGCGCGCGGGGTGGGGAAGGGCCAGGGTGGCCACCTCGGCGACGGCCGAGCCCAGGGCGACGATCGGGTTGGGCGCGCCGCGGTCGGCCCAGGAGTGGCCGCCGGGGCCGCTGACCTCCACGCGCAGCCGCCGCGAGCCGATGGCCCGGTGCACGATGCGCCGCAGCCCGCTGCCGGCCAGCGCGATGAACGCCGCCGCCCCGCGCAGGGGCGAGCCCTCGCGGAACAGGTGCTTGACCCCGCGCAGGTCGCCGATCCCCTCCTCGCCCACCGTCGCGGCAAAGAGCACGGGGTGCGGCGCGCGGACGCCGGAGCCCGCCAGCACGCGCGCCACGGCCAGCATTCCCGCCAGCCCGCGGCAGTTGTCGGTGATCCCCGGGGCGTGAAAGCGCTTGCCCTTGCGCCGCGGCTCCACGTCGGTGTCGGCGGCGAACACCGTGTCCAGGTGCGCGGCGACCACCACCGGCTGCTCCGCCGCCCCCGCCGGACGCCACTCGCCCAGCACGTTTCCCACCGCGTCGCGGCGCACGGCGGCCAGCCCCATCTGCTGAAAGCGCGCCAGCACGTAGTCGCCCCGCGCCTGCTCGGCGAACGAGGGCGCGGGGATGCGCACCAGGGCCAGCTGCTCGGCCAGGGTGTCGTCGTCCGTCTGGTGCACGCGCTGCCGCAGCGGGCGCAGCGCTGAAAGGGCCGTAACGTCGGGCAGGGTCGCCGTCCTCGGGAAAGGGGTGCGCACGCCAAGGCGCGGATTGTGCCGCCACGGGGGCACCCGTGTCAAACGCGCGGTGTGGACTCCGGTACTTTTCGGGCGCCGGGGCAGTGGGTAGGTTCAGTGTCTTGACCCAATCCGCACGGACGGCGTTGCCGCTTCCGCCGCGACGCATCAGAACGTTTTCAAAAGACCCGGCGCGAGGACCGCAGAAGATGCAGTACAGCGAGCTGATCTACGACTGGAACACCCTTGCGGGGTCGTTCGACTACTCCACCCGCCGCGGCGTGCAGCTGAACGACGAGACGCTGCGCGACGGGCTGCAGTCACCCTCTGTCCACGATCCGGACATCGAGGACAAGATCCGCCTGCTGCACCTGATGGACCAGCTGCGGATCGCCAGCGCCGACATCGGCCTTCCCGGCGCCGGCCCCCGCGCCCTGCGCGACGTGGAGGCGCTGGCGCGCGAGGTGGTGGATTCCAAGCTGGCCATCCAGCCCAACTGCGCCGCACGCACCGTGCGCGCCGACGTGCAGCCCATCATCGACGTGTCGCAGAAGGTGGGGATCGCCATCGAGGCGGCCACCTTCATCGGCTCGTCGCCGATCCGCCAGTACGCGGAGGACTGGACGCTCGACCGGATGCTGCGCGCCACCGAGGACGCCGTCACCTTCGCCGTGGAAAACGGGCTTCCGGTGATGTACGTCACCGAAGACACCACCCGCGCGGCGCCCGAGGTGGTAAAGGCGCTCTACCGGACGGCGATCGAGTGCGGCGCGCGGCGCATCTGCGTCTGCGACACGGTGGGCCACGCCACGCCCCACGGCGTCCGCCAGCTCATCCGCTTCGTCTTCGACGAGGTGGTAAAGCCGTCGGGCGAGGACGTGAAGGTGGACTGGCACGGCCACCGCGACCGCGGCCTGGCCATCCCCAACTGCCTGGCGGCCATCGAAGAGGGGGCGCACCGCATCCACGGCACCGCGCTGGGAATCGGCGAGCGCTGCGGCAACGCCGAGATGGACCTGCTGCTCGTGAACCTCAAGCTGCTGGGGCTGCACGACTGGGACCTGTCGCGGCTGAACGAGTACGTGGAGCTGGCGTCGCGGGCGTGCCACGTGCCGCTGGCGTACAACTGGCCCGTGTTCGGCGAGGACGCCTTTCGCACCGGCACGGGGGTGCACGCGGCCGCCATCATCAAGGCCGAGAGCAAGGGCGACGCGTGGCTGGCGGACCGCATCTACTCCGGTGTCCCCGCGGGCTGGTTCGGCCTGCGCCAGGTGATCGAGATCTCACCGATGAGCGGCATCAGCAACGTGCGCTACTGGCTGCGCGCCCACGGCTACGACGCGACGGACGAGGCGCTGTGCGGTGCGGTGTTCGAGGCCGCCAAGACCTGCGACCACACCTTCACGGACGCGGAGGTCCACGCCCTCTGCCAGGCCCACGCCGCCGGCCGCGGCGAGGCCGTGGGCGCGGCGTAGTTTCCGGGTCCGCAAAAGGACTGGAGGTACAGAGGAACGGAGGAAAAGACCGGAGGAACAGAGACAGCGCGCGTCCGGGTCTGTTCCTCTCCGTTCTGCTCTGTTCCTCCGTACCTCCCGTCTTTTCAGGATCTGGCTACCCTGCTCCCAGCCCGTCCCCGCGCCGCGTTCAGGTCGCCGGATCCGCCACCACACCTTTACGGACGTAGTGATCCCCGCGCTCCACCAGGCGCACGCCGCGGCTCGTGGCGAGGGCGATGGATGCGGCGTAATACAAAATTCCAAAAAAGTACGTTTCCATATGGTAGACACGCGGAAACAAGGAGAGGACGCGGGATGAGATTCATCCGTGTCCTCTCTCGTTTTGTCCGCGTACTCCGCGTGTTTGTTTACAAATTCACCAGAGACGCACCCGGACCGATCGGCCCACGTTTACCGGTG
>DASVWD010000244.1 GCA_036389795.1 Longimicrobium sp. | reverse complement strand
CGCCGGCCGCCGCCGTGCAGCAGGACACCTGCACCGGCCCGCCGCCCCCCGCGCCGGTGCAGAACCTGGACGGGGTGCCGTGGTCCACCCTGCAGCCGTACGTCGACAGCCTGAACTTCGAGCTGGGCATCTCGGCGGCCGTCCCGGTGCGGCTCTGCGAGACGTGCAGGGTGATGGTGATCCGGATCGAGTCGGAGCGCCGCACCCCGTGCCTGGGGAAGGCGGCCCTGAACGGGCAGCCCCGCATCGTCGGGCGGCTCACCAAGCTGAACCCCTTCGCCTACGAATCGGCGATCGGCTTCGGCACCGACAACTTCGACCGCAGGGTCTACCTGGTGGCGCAGGGCGACAGCACGGGCTACGGCGTGTACCGCGACCTCACCGACACCGCCCGCGTGGTGCGGCAGTCGCAGGCCACCGGCCTCTTCTTCCGCTTCTGCCCCGACGGCCACAACTCGAAGCGGCCCGAGGCGTGGTACCGGCCGCGCACGCAGGCCGACTCGATCCCCGAGGACGACGAGGAGGAGGAGCTGCAGTACGGGTGGATGGCCTGCGCGAGCGGGTGCTGCCGCTTCTACGGCTCGCCGCCGCCCCCGCCGCCGCCGCCGCAGTACCGTCCGCGGCCCCGCCCCAGCCGCCCCAGCCGCCCCGGCCAGTCCAGCCGGACCCCCGCGCCGCAGGTCGACCCGGTGTGCGCCATGGACACCCTTCCCGGCGGCGGCGCGGCGGCGTTGGCGCGCGCGATGGCGGGAGGGCGGGGAAGGCACTGAGGCCGCGGCCGCGCGCCCTCTCCCTGGCGCCTGGCGCGACGCCGGTTGCGCGGAAAGGCTGCGCGCGCTCCGACGGATCCCGGCGCGGCGGCGGGGGCCCTCACCCGCCGCCTGAGAGCGGCAACCCTCTCCCAACTTCGGGAGAGGGTGGACTTTACGGTACGGGGGGCGGGTGGTGCTGGCTGTTCCCTGTACCCTATCCCCTGTTCCCTGCCGTTCGCGTGAGGGATGCGCGCCCGACAGGGCCGGGACGCCGCCGCCACAGGGGTATCGTGGCGGCGGTGGCCCGGCGCGGTTGGGCACGGTCGTATCGTGCCCTACCGCGCGCGCAGCCCGGCCCGGAGCGCAGCGGAGGGACACGCCCAGAACCGCAGTGCGAAGTGCGAAGTCCTGAGTGCGAAAGTGCCCGGCACCGCGGGAGGCGGACCGGGCACTCGTACTTCCGTACTCTCGTACTTCCGTACTCTCGTACTTCCGTACTACTTGCCCGTGTCGGCAACCGGGAGGGTGAAGACGATGCGGGCGCCCTCGCCGGAGCGGCTCTCGGCCCAGATGCGGCCGCCGTGCGCCTCCACGATCGCCCGGCTGATGGAGAGCCCCAGCCCCGCGCCGCCCCGCGAGTTCTTCCCCTGCCAGAAGCGGTCGAACACGCGCGGCAGGTCGGCCTGCGGGATCCCCGGGCCGGTGTCGGCCACCGAGAGCCGCACATCGGCGCCGTCGGACTGCGCGGCCAGGGTGATGCACCCGCCCGGCGGCGTGTACGCCAGCGCGTTGCCGATCAGGTTGCTGAACACCTGGTAGACGCGCTGCTCGTCGGCCTCCACGCAGCAGGCGCTGAAGCGCGAGACGGTGAGCGCGATCCCCTTCTGCTCGGCCAGCGGGCGGTGCGACTCGAGCGCGGCCTTGAGCAGCACCCCCACCGCGATCGGCCGCGTCTCCACCGAGAAGGTGCGCGACTCCACCCGCCCCAGGTCCAGCAGGTCGGCCACCAGCCCCCGCATCCGCTCGGCCTGCTGCGCGATGAGCGCCAGCTGCCCGCGCTCGGCCACCCGCTCGGCGTCGGCCGGCCACCCGCGCAGCAGCGCCCCCGTGGCGATGGAGATCACGTTCAGCGGGTTGCGCAGGTCGTGCGAGACGATGGCCAGCACCTGCTCGCGCCAGCTGGCGGCGGCCTCGGCGTGCTGGAAGAGGCGCGCGTTGTCGAGCGCCAGCGCCGTGCGGCGGGCCAGGTCGTGGGTGAGGAAGAGGTCCTCGCGGTCGAACTGGCGCCCGGGCTGCGTCATGGCCAGGGTGAGCGCGCCCAGCGTCCGCCCGCGCGCCTGCAGCGGCACGCAGGCGAAGGCGTGCGGCTCGTCCGGCAGGCCGCGCAGCGCCTCCGGGGTGGGGAAGAGCGAGCGGCGCACCTCGGGGGTGAGCGAGGAGAGCACGATCGGGGCGCCGCTCCGCACCACGCGCAGCACCGGGTGGGTGGCGGCGTCCTCGTCGGCCGGGTGCACCTCGTCGTCGTCGTCGTCGCGCGGGCCGGTGTGCACCAGCGCCACGCGGGCCACCGAGCCGTCCTGCTGCGCCAGGTCGATGCGGCAGAAGTCGGCCAGGGTGGGCACCAGCAGGTACGCCAGGCTGGAGAGCATCGGCGAGCGCTCGTGCTGCAGGTACTGGAAGCTGGCGTCCAGCAGCTCGCCCGCCTGCCCCAGCAGCCCCGCGCGCCGCTCCAGCGCGTCCACCCGCACCCGCGCCACCTGCTCGGCCATCACCAGCTGCTCGTGGGTGCGCTCGGTCTCGGTCTCGGCGGTGACGTCCCACAGGTGCGCCACCGCGCCCCGGGTGGCGCCGTCGTCGCCCAGCAGGGGGACGCAGTGCACGCGCAGGTCCAGCCCGCGCCCGTCCTGCCGCCGCCAGCGGAGCGACGCCGAGGTGGGCTGCCCGCCGGCGAGCGCGGCGGCCGCCGCCTGGCGCAGCCCCGGCCACCCGCCGTCCGAGGCGGGGTCGGAAAGGCGCGCGGCGGCCTCCAGCTCGGTGAAGCCCAGCAGCCGCGCGGCGGCCGCGGTCCAGAGCGCCACGCCCCCCGCGGCGTCGAAGGCCACCGCCGGGGCGGGGGAGCCGTCGAGCACGGCGCGCAGCGTCTCGGCGGCGTCGTGCACGGCGGCCCGCTCGCGCAGCCGCTCCACCAGCGAGCAGAGCTGCCGCGCGGCCCAGGCGCAGGCGTCCAGCACCGCCGGGTCGGCCGCTTCCGCGCGCTCAGAGTACAGCTCCACCACCGCGGCGGTGCCGCCCCCGGCGGGGACGGGGAAGGCCACGGCGCTCTTGAGCCCCGCCTCCCACCCCGCGTGGCTCACGGCGAAGGTGCCGTCGGTGCGCAGGTCGTCGAGCCACACCGGCTTCCCGGCGGCCAGCGCCCGCGCGCCCACGCCCCGCCCGTCGCCGGGCTTCAGCGCGTTCAGCGCGGGGCGGAAGGCGTCGAAGCGCGCCGGGTCTTCCGCGTGCCAGATCGGCGCGTCGACGGGCTCGCCGTGGGCGTCCAGGAGGAGCGCCCGCCCCACCGGCCACTCCAGGTGCGCGCAGAACTCGCGCAGGCAGGTGCGCAGCGCCGCCGCCACGCTCCCGCTCTCGTTGGCGGCGGCCGCCAGCGCGGCGCGCAGCTCCAGGAGCGCCAGGTGGCGCGCCACGCCGTCGTCGCGCCGCGCGGGCGCCGCGCGGGCGACGGTCGCGAGCGGGAAGGCGGGCTCGTCGGCCCGGGCGGGGACGGGGACGGCCGTGGCGGGGGCCACGCGGGGCAGGCGCGGGGTGGCGCGCGCCCGGGCGCCGCGCAGCAGCGGCGGGAGCGCGGCCTCCACCCGGCCGCCCAGCGCGAAGAGCGCCTCCAGCTCGCCGTTCCAGTCGCGCGGCTCCACGTCAAGCACGGCCAGGAGCCCCGCCGCCGCCCGCCCGCCGCCGGGGACGCGCAGCGGCACGGCGGCGCACGCCACCGCGCCCAGCTCGCCGGCCAGGAGCCCCGCGGCGAAGCGCGGCTCGGCGCGCAGGTCGGCCAGCGCCAGCGCCTGGCCCGAGTCCACCACGTGGCGCACCAGCGGGTCGGCCGCGAGCGCGTCCCACTGCGGCGGCGGCCCGTCGGGGACGCGCCACCCCCGCGGGTGCGCCCCGGCCAGCCAGAGCAGGCCCACGCGCCCCTGCAGGGCGTCGCGAGCCGCCTTCGCGAGCGCGTGGCCCGGGAAGGTGTCGGACAGCTCCCACCGGAGGACCGGTCGGTTGCGACGCGGTGCGCGCATTCAGGCGCCGGGTTGGAGAAGGGGCCCGCGGACCAGCCGGAAGGACTGCCGGGACAGCCGGACGGAACGGCGGTTCAGAACGGAGCGGTCCACCGCGGCCGGGAGGGGCAAACGGCTGCCCCCCGGTCGCAGGGAGGAAACAATATGCCAGCGCCTCCACAGGGACGCAATACTTTTGTTGGGGTGCTGCATGGATAGGTCGTTGCAGTGGCAAGGTTTACGGAGCACGCGGGATCCATCCCTTCCTGACACGAATTTGCGTGAGAACCGGAGCACGCCGGGAGCGGCTCCGGACAACAACTGTTTTGCCCCGCGGCCCAGGGCCGCATGAATTCCCTGCGAATTCACGGCGGGACAACCACTTGCGCGTGCAAAACCTCCCGTCTCTTGACAGGCCGGAATTCACAATCGCGTTTTGACCCGCCCGGAAGCTCGCCCGGGCGGTTTCCGTCCTGTCGAAGGGTTGTACACGCATCTTCGACGCCACTCGCGGGTCACCGCGGGGCGCCGGGGGCGGGCGTGGTCCACGGAATCGTTGCAGTTTGCCCGGTCCGCGGCGTCTGCTCCGGGGTGACCGGGGCCGCCCGACCTCGTCTCCTCGACACCGCACACGGCACTCTTCGTGCCGGTCCGGAACCAAACGTTCACCCGGCCGCACTGGCGCGCCGCCGCGCGAGCGCGCAACTTAGTCCGGCCCGGCCGCGCCCGGACCGCCGTCCGGCGGGCGCGGCGCCGCTCCCGCCCTTCGCTTCCGCCGCCCGCGGCCCACCCTCCAGCCCCACCCGTCCTTGAGCCGGAAGATCCTGATCGTAGACGACGAGCCTGCGGTGCAGATGGCGTTCGACTACCACTTCCGCCGCCTGAACTTCGACGTGCTGAGCGCGTCCAGCGCCGAGGAGGCGCTGGGCGTGATGCACGACTACCGCCCCGACATCGTGATCACCGACATCCACATGGGCGGGATGACGGGGCTGGAGATGCTGGGCAAGATCAACGCGGACATGCCCGACGTCGACGTGATCGTGATGACGGGCTACGAGGACATGCGCACCGCCATCGACGCCATCCGCACCGGGGCGTACGACTACCTGGTGAAGCCGGTGGACCTGGAGCAGCTGGAGCTGGTGGTCAACCGCTGCCTGCGCGACCGCGCCTCGCGCAGCCGCGGCAAGGGCGCGGACGGCGGCAGGCCGCAGGGCGACACGCTGGACTTCGGCGTGGGGCGCAGCCCCCGGATGATCGAGATCTACAAGCTGATCGGGATGCTCTCCGGCACCCGCACCCCGGTGCTGATCCGCGGCGAGACGGGGACGGGGAAGGAACTGGTGGCCACGGCCATCCACAACTTCTCGCCGTGGGGCAGCGAGCCGTTCGTGGCCATCAACTGCACCGCGCTGGCCGAGTCGCTCCTGGAGTCCGAGCTGTTCGGGCACGTGAAGGGCGCCTTCACCGGCGCGGTGGGCGACCGCAAGGGGAAGTTCGAGCTGGCGGGCAGCGGCACCATCTTCCTGGACGAGATCGGCGACACCACGCTCTCGTTCCAGTCCAAGCTGCTGCGGGTGATCCAGTCGCGCGAGTTCTACCCGGTGGGGGGCGAGCGGCCGCGCAAGACGCAGGCGCGGGTGATCGCGGCCACCCACCGCCCGATCGAGGAGATGATCCGGCAGGGGAAGTTCCGCGAGGACCTGTACTTCCGGCTGCGGGTGGTGGAGATCGACATCCCGCCCCTGCGCGAGCGGCGCGAGGACATCCCGATCCTGGCCGAGCACCTGCTGGCGAAGGCGGCGCGCGAGCTGAAGAAGGACGTGCGCATCATCCCCCCGCGGGTGATGCAGATGCTGCAGGAGCACGACTGGCCGGGGAACGTGCGCGAGATGGAGAACTCCATCATGCGGGCCGCCGTGCTGGCGCACGGCCCGGCGCTCTCGCCCGAGCACTTCTCGCTGGGCGCCGCGCTGGCCCCCGAGCGCCCCCCCGAGAGCGACGACGGCCTGGTGTCGCTGGCCGAGGCGCAGCGCCGGCACGTGGAGCGGGTGCTGGGCCACACCGGCGGCAACAAGAGCAAGGCCGCGCGCATCCTGGGCATCTCGCGCCCGCGCCTGGACCGCCTGCTGGCCCAGTACCAGTCCGGCGGCCCGCTGGTCGACGCCGACGAGGCGGATGAATAGTGCGAAGTGCGAAGTGCGAAGTGCGAAGTGCGAAGTGCGAAAGTGATTGGATCGCAGTCACTTTCGCACTTTCGCACTCAGCACTTTCGCACTGCAGTTCCGGGCGTGTCCCTCCGCTGCGCTCCAGGCCGGGCTGCGCGCGCGGTAGGGCACGATACGACTGTGCCCAACCGCGCCGGGCCGCCGCCGCCACGATACCCCCGTGGCGGCGCCGGCCCGGCCCGCCGGGCGCGCATCCCTCACGCAGCCGCAGGGGACAGGGAACAGGCTGCGGAACACGCAGCACTACCCTCTCCCCCCACACCGCCGTAAAGTCCACCCTCTCCCGAAGTTGGGAGAGGGTTGCCGCTCTAAGGCGGCGGGTGAGGGCCCCCCGCCGCCACTCCGAAGCTCGCTCTCGCAACGAGTTCCGCCCCGCAACATCCCACGGCACGGGGGAGGTTGCGAGCCCCAGCGAGCCGGAGGGGGCCCGCCGCGTTGCACCCCCTGCAACACCCCGTTGCAGCCGCACCAGCCCCGCGCGTCCTCACCGATCTGCTAAACCTCTATTCTGCAACATCTTATCCGTCGTGCCCGGTCGGGAACACATGTTGACAGGGCAGCGGCCCCGACGTGAGCACCTCCGCACCCCTGCGGAGCGCGAACGTGGAGTCCGTCGTTGGCCGCCCCCGACCCTCTCCCCCGGCTGGGCCGAGCTGGTGCTGGTCCCCACCTGGCCATCCCCCGCGGCTTCTGATCACCCCCAGGATCGCAGACTCCCCACGGCGTTCGCACCCCTCGGCGCCGGGCCTCCCCGCCCGGCGCCGAGATTCTTTTGTACGGATGATCTGAATCGCTCGCCGGCTCCGAGGTCGGACCCGAGGAATGCACAGCGTGCTGTTGTTCTCCCTCCACCGCGCACCGGGGGAGGGCTGGGGAGGGGGCTGCTCGCGGCTGCGCCAAAGATAAGGAGAAGCACGATGAGCAGCGGTTTCGATCACACGGAGCAGGTCTCCGTCAATGCTTCCGGGCCGCCGCGGACCCACTCCATCGGCCCGGCGAGAACGCGCCGCACGAACGCGTTGCCCGAGCGGACGCGCCGCGCGAGCTGCTCCGCGTCGTAGCCGATCACGTCCAGCTCCCTGCCGACCAGGAGCTCGGCTTCCGAGAGGCTCCTCCCCGCGCGCAGCCGGGCGTCGTCGCTCCCGATCAGGAACACGTCGACGTCGCTGTCCGGGCGTGCGTCCCCGCGCGCCCACGAGCCGAACACGAAAGCGCCTTCGAGCCCCTCCGCGTCCACCAGCGCCTCGCGGAGCACGTCGGCGGGGGACGCGCCGGAGCGCAGCAGGAGCATCCACGCGCGCCAGGCGGGGTGCGACTCGTCCGCGCTGAAGACGGCCCGCGCCCCCTCTTCCTCCCGCCGCAGCGCGCCGATCCGCGCCAGGCGCCGAAGCTCGTGCTGCAGCGACGCGCTCGAGAGCCGGGTGAGCCGCTTCAGCTCGCGCAGGTGGAACCGGCCGCCCGGGTGCACGGCGAAGAACACCACCAGACGCGCCATCGCCATGGAGGGGAAGAGCGCCGCGAGCGTGGACGCGTGCTGGGAAGAAGCCTTCATGTGATCCGGATCTTCTGGTGTGCTGAAAATTAGCACGACGTAGAGGCGTGTGCAATGTGCATCGCCGAGCCGGGGAGCGCTCCGCTCCTGCCCCGGCTCCCGCTGATGTAGACCTGTCGCGGAGAGTCCCTGAGCCACTCGGCGGCAAGCGAGCCCTCCGTAGGCGCCATCTCCATGCGGGGGCTGTGCTTCGCCGCGCCCGCCGATGCGGTGGGCCTTCAACACTCCGCGAAACGGGTTGTGGTGCCGGAGCAACGCTTTCCCGCTCCCCGGCCCGCGAGCCGGCTCGATCTGCGAGCAACTGCAACGATTCCAGCGCGACGCGGCGGGGAGAGGGGACGGTCCGCGCCGTGCGCTCGGGGCACTGGTTCCGCCGTGGGGAGAGTGCGTTCCCTTCCGCGGACCACCGGACCTTCCGAACCGGGGCTCCCCGATGTCCCTGCCGATTCCGCTCCCGAACGCGGCGACGCGGCGCCGCGCGTCCGCCCTGCTCCTCCTGGCCGCCGCGCTGGGCTACGGCTGCCGCGACCGCGCGCCGCTCACCGGGCCCGACCTGCACCCGCGCGCGATCACCGTCAGCGGCGACGTGCACTCCACCGACTGGAGCGAGTACGCCGCCGGCGCGCAGCCCGCCGGCTTCTCGCAGGTGTGGGACCCCACCCCGTACTTCCTGGTGGCCGACGAGCCGTCGGCCGCCGGCGGCAAGGTGCTGCAGTGGGCGGCCGGCGGCCAGTCGCGCAACCGCTGGGGGCTGGCCTACGACGGCGCCGGCAACGTGGCCGACCAGGAGGTCTACACCGAGCTCCGCGTCCGCTCCCTGGGCGGCGGCACCACGGTGTGGTACATGGGGTCCGCCGCGGTGCGCATGGGCGGGACGGCCACCGACGAGGGCGGCTACGCCGTGTGGTTCGTGGCCACCAGCACGCACCGCAGCATCGCGCTCGCCACCTGGACCGGCGGCGCCTACACGCAGCTCGACACGCTGGGCCTCTTCTGGGCCGACGACACCTGGTACTCGGTGCGGCTCCGGGCCGTGGGCACCACGGTGCAGGCGCGCGTGTGGCCCCGCGGCACGGCGGAGCCCGCCGCCTGGCAGATGAGCGCGACCGACACGCGCTGGCCCGCCGGCAAGCCGGGGGTCTCGAACCACGACAACGGCGTGGTGCAGTGGGACGTCTGGCAGGCCACCTTCCTCTCCCCGATCTCGCCTCCGCCGCCTCCCCCGCCGCCCGTGTCGTCGGCCGAGCTCACCTTCGCGGAAGGGACGCCGGGCGCGGCGCCGGCCGGCTGGACGGAGACGGCGTACCCGGCGAGCTCCGACTGGGTGCTGGCGGCCGACTCGACCGCCTCCGACGCCCGGGTGCTGCGCAACACCACCACCGCCACCGCGCGCCACATCCTGCGGCTGGACGCCGCCGCCGACACCACCACGAAGCAGGAGGTGGTGGTCAAGCTGCGCCTGGCCGACGGCGACGCCCGCGGCCCCGGCGTGGCGCTCCGGCACACCATGGCGGGCACCTCCGAGAGCGCGTACGTGGCCTACCTGCGCCCCAACACCGACCAGGTCGAGATCAACCGCTTCCTGAACGGCGCCTGGCTCTTCGTGAGCGCGGCGTCGTTCGTGAACAACCCGGGGCAGTGGTACTGGCTGCGCTTCCGCGCGGACGGGACGTCGCTGAAGGCGAAGGTGTGGGCCGACGGCGCCGCGGAGCCGGCCGGCTGGACCACCACGGGGACCGACGCCGGGCTGGCCGCGGGCTCCGCCGGGCTCTACACCTACGAGGCGAACACCGTCGACTATGACGCGTTCGGGTTCGCGTCCCGGGGCGCCACCGCGCCGATCCCGGGCGCCGCCCCGCCTCCCCCTCCGCCCACCCTCACGCAGGTGTTCCTGACGCCGGCCTCCGCCACGGTCGCGGCCGGCGGGATGGTGCAGTTCCAGGCGTACGGGCGGCTCTCCAACGGCGACAGCACGGCCGTGAGCGTCACCTACGCGGCCACGGGCGGGACGATCGGCGCGGGCGGGCTCTACACCGCGGGCGCCACGACGGGCTCCTACGCGGTCGTCGCCACCAGCACCGCGTCGCCGCAGCTCGCCGACACCTCGGCCGTGACCGTCACGGAAGCGCCGCCGCCGCCGCCCCCTCCTCCGCCCCCGCCGCCGGGGGAGCAGTGGTTCACCGACTTCTCCACCGGCACGGTCGGCTCGCCCATGCCCGACCTGCGGAAGATGCGCTCCAACTGGGACTGGAACTACCTGCTGGTGGTGCGCTCCGACGCGCAGGCCACCGGCGGCCGGGTGCTGCGGCTGGAGGGCTCGACCGTCAACGGCGGGTCGCGGCCGCACGCCTGGCTGGTGGTGCCGGTGGCCGACCAGCAGGAGGTGGTGGTGAAGCTGCGCACCACCTCCACCGCCTACTCGGCGGGGGGCGCGTACCTCTCCGGCTCGATCGACGCCAACAACGACCCGCAGGAGTACGGGGCGCGCCTCAGCAAGGGCAACTTCGAGCTCTGGAACTACCGGGGCGGCGGCTTCAACCGGGTGTCGGTGGCGGCCGCCGGCTGGGCGCCGAACCAGTGGATGTGGGTGCGGCTGCGCAAGACCGCCACCCAGGTGATGGCCCGCTACTGGCCCGACGGCCAGCCCGAGCCGGCCGCCTGGACGCTCACCCAGGGCCGCAACTTCGGCTCCAACGGCGGCGCGGCGGTGGTGCCCCCCGGGTACGCCGGCCTCTACACCAACACGCGCGAGTCGGGGGTGGAGTACGACGTGATGGGCGCGGCGATCAACGGGGCCGCCGCGCCCACCGGCGGCACCCCGGTGATGGGGGCGCTGCCGCCGGTGTTCCCGCTCTCCGGCGCGCTGGTCTCCACCGGCTTCACGGGCGACCCCGCCGGCCAGGTCCCGCCCGGGTGGACGCCCGCGGGGGTGACCACCGGCGTCACCTGGAACGTGGCCGACCTGGGCGGCGGCGACCCGGGCGTCCGCAGCGTCGGCTCCTCGGTGAGCGCCAACCGCCTGCTGGACCTGGCCGCCATGAGCGACGCGGCGGGCGACCAGGAGGTGCTCCTGCGGGTGCGGCCCTCCACCACGGGGAGCGGCTACACGGCGGGCGCGGCGCTGCGCATCGAGTCGCCCGCGGGTGGGTCCGACAGCTTCTACGGCGTGGCGCTCGGCGCGCAGACGCTGGACTACATCCGCGTGGCCGACGGCGTGCGCACGGTGCTGGACGGCAGCATCCGGTTCGACTACGCCGCCGGCGCCTGGTACTGGCTGCGGGCGCGGGTGCAGGGCGGGACGCTGCTGGGGAAGGCGTGGCGGATGGACGAGCCCGAGCCGGGGTCGTGGTTCAAGGTGCGCGCCGACGCCGTCCTGACCGCCGGCTCGGCCGGCCTCTACCACTTGCGCGCCGACGTGGCCGACTTCGACGACGTGTCGGTCCGCGCCCAGTGAAACTGAAAAGCATCATACCACGTTTCCGAGCATTGTTCTGGTTCGAGAGAAACAGATTGGCATCACACAGAGGACACGGAGGACACGGAGAGAACTTCAATCTCTCCGCTGTTCCTCTGTGTTCTCTGTGCCCTCTGTGTGAGACCTTTTCAGGGCTGATATACGAACGATTCCCTGCGAAATGGTATGATACCATTTTGCAGAGGATCGTTCGGGGATCGAGATCCATGACTGAATGTGAGGCTTTTCGCCGTCCGCCGGAGGATCGGAATCCATCCAGAACTATCCCTCTCAGGGCTTGCACGAGAGGAGAGAAAGACGAACGGGCCGCCGCGGATCGTCGCGGCGGCCCGTCTCGTCCGGGGTGCCCGGAGGCGGCGCCTACTGGTCGAACACCTGGGTGCCCGGGGGCGGGGTGAAGGTGAAGAGCGCGTCGGCGATCGGCTGGTTGACCCTGAGGTTGCGCAGCTCCAGGCGGCGCACCGAGTCGTTCTCCTCGGTCATCTCGAAGCGGCGCACCAGGTGGTCGTCCTTGTCCACCCACACGCGGATCACCTTGTACGGCGACTCGCGCCGGGGCACCAGGGTGAGCGCCCAGGTGGCCTCGCCGCCCACGTTCTCCTCGCCGTTCAGCGTGGCGACGAAGCGCTCGGTGGCGTTGCTCAGGAACTGCCGCTGGAAGTCGGCCTGCTCGCCGCCCTGGGCGATGCTGGTGCGGATGACCTGGGTGCGGTCGCTGCTGGGATAGTAGATCCAGAAGTGCCGCCCGTCGGCCACCACGACGTCGCCCGCGGGGTCGCTGAACTTCATCAGGAAGCGGTCGGGCTTGCGCTGGTACAGCTTGCCGGCGCTGCGGGTGTTGGTGCCCAGCAGCGGGACGGTGAGCGTCTGCACGAAGTCCGCCTCGAAGGTGCGGATGCCGGCGGCCGTCTGCTCCACGCGGCGCAGGATCTCCGCGGCCTGGTCCTGCCGCCCGCCCTGCGGCGGCGGTGCCGGCGCCTCGCCCGCGTTGGGGCCGGCCGGGCGCGCGCCGGCCGGGGCGGCGGCGGTCCCGCCCGCCGGCTGTCCGTTGGCCGCGGGAGCCGCCTGCCCGGCCGCCGCCAGCGCGGTGTCGCCCCCGGCGACGGGGGTTCCCGCGCGCGGGGCGGTCTTCACCTGCACGCTGGAGCGCCGCTGCGGTGCGTCGCCCGGGGCCTCGCGCCCGCCGCCGCACGCGGCCAGCGCCAGGGGGAGCAGGAGCAGGGCGGGGCAGGGAAGATATCGCTTCATCGCGCCGTTTCCGGTGGATGGTTCAGGTCGTTGGAGCGCAGCTAGTTACCCGGGGGTGCAACCGGCGTTCCTGGCGCGGCGGGCGGCCGTCAGGCGGTAAAGAGCCGATGGGATGTGGTCAACAGCCCGGACCTGGCTCTCGATGCCTCTTGCGCTCGACCATCACACGCTTCGCAAGCGCCTGGACTCGCGCGATCGCCTCCGCCCGGTCCCGGCCGTAGACGAGTACACCGGGCAGATCGGGCACTTCGGCGATCCAGCGGCCGTCTTCCTCGCGGTCGATCTCGATATGGAATCGCATCAGGGATCCACGTTTTCGCAGCCGTCTTCGATTGCGTCGATCATGGTGCGCAGATCGTCAGCGGGAATGCTGCCGGCGAAGCGCAGCAGCGCTCGCCCTGGCACCCTGCGTCGAGGAGCCTTGCTCAAGGCACGGGCATAGTCCAGGACCTCGCGCTGCTGATCGGGGCTCAGCGCGGCCAGATAATCCCGAAGCTCCTGCTCTACTGCCGACACGGCTCTGGACGTCGGTAACTGGGGCAAGATAGCACTCCGCCCCCCGGCAAGATACGCCGGGGGGCGGAGAGAAGTCGAGACGGATCGCCCGGATGGCGGCTACCTGAACCGGATCCTACGCGCGGGGAGGCGGCCGGTCAGGCGGTCCATCACCGCGGCGCCGCGCGACAGGCTGGGCGCCAGGCCCGACGTGCTGCGGGTGGCGGTGGTGGTGCCCGGCGCCGAGACCGCCCACGGGGTGGAGCGGCACCCCGCCTCGCCGCCCGGCACCGCGCAGAACTCCGAGTCCGGCTCGCTCCCCAGCTCGCCCGTGCCGTCGTAGCCCCAGCAGAACGCGCGGCCGTCGGTGGAGCGGGCGCAGGTGTGCAGGTAGCCGCCCTGCAGCTGCCCCGCGAACGCCACGTTGCCGACCACGGGCACCGGCGTGGGGTTGGGGTTCGTCGAGCCCCTGGTCCCGCGCCCCAGCGTGCCGAACTCGTTGTACCCCCAGCACCACGGCATCCCGGACGTGCTGACGGCGCAGGAGTGGTACGTCCCCACGCCCACGGCCGTGAAGGTGGCGTTGGCGGCGACCCGCACCGGCACGTAGCTGGTGATGCCGGCCGTGCCCTGGCCCAGCTCGCCGAACGCGTCCTGCCCCCAGCAGTACACCTCGCCCGCGGTGGTGACGCCGCACGCGTGGCTGTCGCCGGTGGCCACCGACTGCCAGGTGCGCCCGCCCGCCACGGGCACCGGCTGCGGCCTCAGCACCGACGGGCCGCCGTTGCCGTCGCCCAGCTGGCCGACCTCGTTGTCGCCCCAGCAGTAGAGCGCGCCGCCGGTGGCGATGGCGCAGGTGAAGTCGCGGCCCACGCTGACCTGCGTGTACGTGCGGCCGCCGACCACCGCCACGGGCGAGGCCGAGCCGAAGGGGTTGGTGATCTGCCCGTTGCCGAGCTGGCCGTAGCTGTTGTTCCCCCAGCAGTAGGCGGCGCCCGAGGTGCTGAGCGCGCACGCGTGGTAGTTGCCGGTGTTCCCCGCGTCGACCCTGCTGAACTTGAGCCCGCCGACCACCCGCGTGGGGGCCGTGACGCGGTCGCCGCCCAGCACGCCGTTGCCGAGCTGGCCGTGCCAGCCGTAGCCCCAGCAGTACGCGTCGCCGCTGGTGGCGAGCCCGCACGAGAAGTCGTCGCCGCCGTCGATGTGCTGCCAGGTGATCCCGCCCGCCACCAGCGTGGGAGTGCGCCTGTCGCCGATCGTGCCGATCCCCAGCTCGCCGGTCATGTTGGCGCCCCAGCAGTAGCCGGCCCCGGTGCTGGTGACGCCGCACGAGTGGTTCTGCCCGGTGCTGATGCTCGTCCAGGTGCCTCCGCCGCCGCCGCCCCCGTCCGTGGCGAGCACGGTGACCGGCACGCGCGTGGAGACGCCGCCCAGCGACGCGGTGACGGTGGCGCCGCCGGCGGCCACGCCCGTCACCACGCCGGCCGCGTCGACCTTCGCGATCGCCGCGTTGCTCGACGTCCACCCGACCTGCGCGCCCGCGACCACGTTGCCGTTGGTGTCATAGGCGGTGGCGCCCAGCGCGAGCGACTGGCCCACCTGCAGCGAGGCCGACGCGGGCGTGACGACGATGGTGTCGACCTGCACGCCGCCCGTGACGGCGCCCGGGTACTGGATCCAGAGCTCGTACGCGCCGCCGCCGTTCTTCGAGGTGACGCGCCAGCGGTAGGTGCCCGCGGCGGCGTTGTAGGAGAGCGACTCGCCGGACGAGCCGGAGGCGTCGGCCTTCGCCACGGTGCGCCAGCGCCCGCTCTCCAGCCGCTCCAGCGCGAGCGAGAAGTCGGTCCCCGCCGGCCCGCGCAGCCACCCCCGGTGCGTGCCCGACTGCGTGGTCTGGTACGACCCGCCGGCCGGCTGCAGCTGCGAGCTGTTCTTCCCCGGGAGCGAGCCCGTGAGGTACACGCACTCGGTGCAGGGCGCGGCGGCGAGCCGGGCGTCTCCGCCAGCGTCCAGGCCGGGCGAGGTGACACGCTGGTCGGTGCACCCGGCTACGACGAGCAGGGTGCACGACGCGGCGAGGAGCGGCGCGATGCGTCTCATGGCACTGCTTGGGCTGAGGACTATCGTGGGAAGGGACGGCCGCGGTCGCTGCAAACGGCGGTCCATTCCGCATACGTTTGTTTACGCTTCCTCCAAAATGCCGAGGCGCAATGAGTTCGCTCCACGGTCCGCCGCCGTTGTGGAGAAAACGCTCGCCGCGCGACGGGACAGGACGGTGCAGCGTGGCACGTTGGGTGTCGCGGAGCGATACACGACCATCGTTTGGATCGAATCGGGGGACCGCCTCACGGCTCCGGCCTCTCGAACGAGCCGTGGCGGCCGGCGCCCCCGGCGAAGCGGCGGGCGCCTTCCGCGGCTTCGGGAAGGACCTGGCTGCCGCGCCGGAACTCGCCCGCCATCGCCTCGTCCCAGTCGCGGCCCAGCTGGTCGTAGGCCGAGGCCCGGTCCACGCTCAGGCCGGCCTGCGGCAGGGCGGCGAGCTGCCGCGCCAGCTCGACGGCGGCGGCCCGCGCGCGGCCGGGTGGGACCACGCGGTGGACCAGCCCGATGGCGAGCGCCTCGTCCGCGCCGACCGGGCGGCCCGTCAGGATCAGGTCGAGCGCGCGGCTCAGCCCGATCAGCCGCGGGAGCCGCACGCTGCCGCCGTCGATCATCGGCACGCCCCAGCGGCGCGAGAAGATGCCCAGGACGGCGTCTTCCTCCATCACCCGCAGGTCGCACCAGACCGCCAGCTCCAGCCCGCCGCCCACCGCGTACCCGGAGAGCGCGGCGATCACGGGCTTGGACATGCGCATGCGCGTGGGCCCCATCGGCCCGTCGCCCGTCGGCTCCACGCGGTTTCCCTGGCCGGCGGCGAACTTCTTCAGGTCCGCCCCCGCGCAGAAGTGGCCGCCCTCGCCGCGCAGCACCGCCACGCGCGCCGCCGGGTCGCCGTCGAACTCGCGGAACGCCCGCGCGAGCGCCTCCGCCGTCTCGCGGTCCACCGCGTTGCGCGCCTCGGGGCGGTCGATCGAGACGACGGTGACGGGGCCGTCCCTCTCCACGCGAACGGTCATGAAGGCCTCACAGAGACTGGGATCGGCGAAAGATCCAGCGGCGCCGGAACCATAAGACGGAGAGCGCCGCCGCGAAATCCTCCCTCGCGGCGGCGCTCCGTCTTCGTCCGATGATCCTGAAAGGGCTCACACGGAGTCAACGGAGTCAACGGAGGAACCGCTGGTCGTACTCCGCCGACTCCGTTTCCTCCGTGACATGCGGTTCGAGTTGCTTCGCACAGAACCGGTGCACGGTGAACAGCGCGCCGCACCGGACCTGTGGACGGTCCGCGTCAGGCCTGTCCGCCCGCGGGCCCCATGTCTTCCTCGCCGCCGGGGTAGACGAACGAGTCGCGCGGGGCGTAGAACGACGACGCCGCCACCGCCTCGAGCGGAGACTTCGGGCGCAGCGCGTAGACGGGGTGACTGGGGTCGAGGAACTCGACGGAGGTCACCCGGAACGGGCTCACCAGGTCGCCGATGAACGGGTAGTTGCCGCTGATCAGGCGGTTGCGCACCGCGGTGATGTAGCGCAGGTGGCCGGCGGCGACGGAGGTGGCGTCCCCCACCTCGGCCCGCGTGCGGATGATCGGCCGGTCGTCGACGTAGGTGGTGGCCGTCGCGACGCCGCCCGCGACCTCGAGCGTCGTGCGCCCGGGGGTGGCCGGCACGCCGCGCTCGCTGGCGTACGCGCGCATCACCGGCGAGGAGTTGAAGTAGTGGGTGAAGAAGCGCGCGGGAGTGACGCCGCCGGGGGCGAAGTGGTCCGCCACGTCCAGCCCCAGGTAGGTCAGCGAGTACGCGCCGAAGCCGGTGGTCTGCTCGGCCGAGTCGACGACGTACTGGTTCATGTAGACGGCGTGGTTCGCCGCGGGCTGGAGCGCGTGCGGGAGGAGCCGCGCGCAGGCCTCGGAGTCCTCGGGAATCCAGCTCGTGTAGAGCATCCGGCTGTTCACGACGAGCTGCGGCGCGGGAAGCTGGTTGTCGGCCAAAGCGGGTCCTTTCCGGGAGAGGTGGGAGGGAGAGACGGCAACCGCCCGCGATGGTCCGCGGGCGGTGAACGTTAGTTCAGGGTTATTCTGACGCGCCGGAACATCGGGCGCAAGCAACCCGTCGCATTGTGCTATATGTGTACGGCACGGGCACTGAAACGAGCGCGGGGGAGACGCGGCTCCGGCCCGGCGCTCGCCTCCCTTCCTCGTTAATCGTTGATCGCCTTCCAGACGAGCGCGGTGATGATCGCGCTGACGGTGATCAGCAGCACCTGCCAGAGGAAGTCCTCGCCGCGGCCCGCGCTCTCCGCGTCCGCCGCCGCCTGCTTCCGCCGCACGACCACAGCCTCGTCCCGCGCGGCCGTCCGGCTGGCGGCGAGGGGGGCCAGGACGAGCCTCCGGGCCTCTTCGTCACTGATCCGTTTCTCCTCGACCTGCGCCGCGCGCGGCTGTTCGGCCACATCGTCAGCCGGAGCGGGCGCCTGAGCGCGGACAGCTGGCGCGCTTACGACCAGCAGCAAAACAAGAAGCGGGATTCGCATCGGTCCTCCTTGAAGGATGCGAATCCCGCCTTACGCAAAGGCCGTGCTGGGCACGTGCCTGGAACCCGTTGGCGCGTCTAGTCTTCCGCCTGAATGCGTTCCGCAAACAAACGGGAGACGTCCTGCCGCAGCCCCTGGCCGATGTACAGCCTCATCAGCGCTTCGGGTGACATGTCGCGTGCGGCTGCGACATCCCGGATTGTGGCGAGTGCATTCAAGGGAATCGATAGCTCGACGGTTTCCGCCGGACGGGGACGCAGCCGGAGTTCCACAAGTTCGTCCGCCTCAGTCATTCCGCTGTCAGTCTTCCGGCGCGATCTGGTCCAAGCCGATGATATCCACCAGCACCTCGCGGGGCTTGGAGCCGTCGGGCGGGCCCAGGACGCCGGCCAGGTGCAGCTGGTCGATGATGCGCGCGGCGCGGCCGTAGCCGATGCGCAGCCGCCGCTGCAGCAGCGAGGTGCTCCCGCCCTGGTGCTGGATGCAGAGCATCGCCGCCTCGCGGAAGAGCTTGTCGCGGTCGCTGGGGTCGTCGCCCGCCTCCAGCTCGTCGGCCGCGCCCTCGTGCGCGCGCACCACCTCCAGGATGTCCTCCTCGCTCCGCTCCTCGGCCGCCGCGCCCGCGGCCTCGGAGGCCTCGCGGCGGAGGCGCGCCTGCTCGCGGTACCACGTCATCAGCGTCTCGGTCTCTTCCGTCGACAGGTAGGCGCCCTGCACCCGGATCGGCTCGTTGCTGGCCGGCGGCAGCAGGAGCATGTCGCCGTTGCCCAGCAGCGCGTCGGCGCCGTTCTGGTCCAGGATGGTGCGCGAGTCGACCTTCGACGAGACGCGGAAGGCGATGCGGCTGGGGAAGTTGGCCTTGATGAGGCCGGTGATCACGTTCACCGAGGGGCGCTGCGTGGCCAGGATCAGGTGGATGCCGATGGCGCGCGCCTTCTGCGCCAGCAGCGCCAGCGGCTTCTCCACCTCGCCCTGCACCGTCATCATCAGGTCGGCCAGCTCGTCGATGATCACCACGATGTACGGCAGCCGCCCGCCCCGGTACGTCCAGCGGTCGGGGTCGCCCTCGTCGCCGTCGGGGTCGGGCGAGCGCATGGGGACGCCGCTCTCCAGGCGCGCGTTGAAGTCCATGATGTTGCGGACCCCGTTGGCGGAGAGCAGCTGGTAGCGGCGCTCCATCTCGATCACCGCCCACTTGAGCACCGCCGCGGCGTCGTTGTTGTCGGTGACGACGGGGTGCCTGAGGTGGGGGAGGTCGTTGTACATGCTGAGCTCCACCATCTTCGGGTCCACCATCAGGAACCGGAGCGTCTGTGGCGTGTGGCGGAAGATCAGCGAGGTGATCAGGGTGTTGACGCACACCGACTTCCCCGAGCCGGTGGCGCCCGCGATCAGCAGGTGCGGCATCTTGGCCAGGTCGACGACCAGCGGGCGGCCGGCGATGTCCTTCCCCAGCGCCAGGGGGAGCTGCGCCTTGCTGCCGCGGAACTGCGGGCTCTCGATGACCTCGCGGAAGAAGACCATCTCGGGCGCGGGGTTCGGCACCTCGACCCCCACGGCGCCCTTGCCGGGGATCGGGGCCACGATGCGCACCGACGGCGCGCGCAGCGCCAGCGCCAGGTCGGCGTCGAGGCTGGCGATGCGGGCCACCTTCACCCCCGGCGCGGGCTCGATCTCGAACTGCGTGACCACGGGCCCGGTGGTCATCCCCACCACCTGCCCGTCGATCTTGAAGGTGGCCAGCTTGTCGATCACCACCTGGCCCAGCTTGTCGAGCTCCTGGCGGCTCTTCGCCTCGTCGCGCGCCGGCGCGGCGGTCAGCAGCGTGGTCGCCGGGAGGTCCGTGCTCTCCGGGTCGCCGGCCTCGGCCAGGAGGTCCACCTGCTCGGCCAGCACCGGCCTGCCGCGCCTGGTCTTCACCGGCGCGGGCGGCGAGGCGACGGTGGCCTCGGGATCGACCTCCGGCAGGGCGGCCACGGCCCCGGCGGGGACGGCCGCCGGCTCGCCGGTCAGCCAGTCGAAGTCTTCCCGATCGCCGCCCTCGTAGAACCCCTCGTCTTCCTCCTCCTCGGTCTCGGCCGACGGCGCGCCGCGGCGGAGGGGGAGCTTGAGCGGCGGCACGGGGACGGCCGCGGCCACCTTGCGCGCGTGCCCCCAGGCGAGCCGCCCGCCGCCGACGGCGCTCCTCAGCGGGTTCCAGCCCACGGTGGCCACGCACAGCGCGGCGAAGAGGAAGAAGAGGACGAGCGCGGAGCCCACGCTGCCGAGCACGGAGGTCAACGCCCTGGCGAGCCCCGCGCCCAGCGCCCCGGCGGCCGGCGGCGCGGGGTCGGCGAGGACGGCGAGCGCGGCGGGGAGGAGGAGCGTGAGCCCGGCGACCAGCGCCGACCAGCGCACGGCCGGCTCGGTGCCGAGCTTCTCGAAGGCCACCAGCCCCCAGATGCCGCAGAGCAGCGGCACCGCCACCGCGCCCACCCCCAGCCCGCCCACCAGCGCGTTGCGCAGCCAGTGGCCGATGGGGCCCACCACGTTGTCGGCGGGGTAGCGCTCGCCGAACGCGCCCAGGAGCAGGCTCAGCGCGATGAGCACCGCCAGCGTGAGGAGGCTCAATCCCCACAGGTCGCGCCGCTGCTTGTCGTCGAGGGAGAACAGCATCTCGCCGGTTTTTGAGTCAGGGGTGCGGAAGGACATCCGCCCCGCGCCGGACACTTCGCCCGGCTGGGTACGTGCAGGCGCGGCAACGGATTGCGGTCATACCGCTTCCGCGTTCAGGGGAGATTGGAGGGTGATCGGTGTGGGGGCCGGCTCGCGGTACGGCCCAAAGATAAGCACCGGGCGAAGAAATGCCAAACGTCGCGAGAGTAATGAGGAGATCAGAGATGTATGTCGATATTCATCGAGGTGCTACACGGCCCTGGGCTCGAAGACCTCGTGCACGATCCCGAACGGGTCGACGAACGCGGCGTAGCGCCCCATCGAGTTCTCCGCCGGCGCCCAGTGCAGGAACTCGACTCCCTTCGCGGTCAGGTCCCGCATCGCCGCGTCCACGGACGGCACCTCGAAGACGAAGACCGACCTGGCCTCCCTCGCATAGTCGCCGACCGTGCCGGGCCGGTCGCACCGGAAGGCGACGAGGTCGCACTCCGGGTGCGCGAAGACCAGCCGGTCCTCGGCTTCCGCCCGGAGCGGAAATCCCAGCACGTCGGAGTAGAACCGCTTCGCCGCTCCGAGATCCGGCACGAAGATCATCAACTTCCCCAATCTCATCGCAGCCTCGATCGCGCGTGACATAAGTTGATAATCTGATCCGGTAATCGGGCTCGTAGGGGCGAGGCCTGCCTCGCCCGCTGCCTGTCGCAGCACCAACGCTCGTCGAAGCGGGCCAGGCGTGTCGCCGCGTGATGGCCTTCGGCCATCCGGGCGAGGCAGGCCTCAGGCAGGCCTCGCCCCTACAGGAACTTCGATCGCGAATACCGAAGCAGATCGTCGATCAGCATCAGCCGCCCGGCCGCCTCCGCAGCTCGCCGTCGATCCAGAGCCCCTGGTCGCGCACCTGGTCCACCCGCCAGAGGAGCCACCCCGTGGGGCCGCGGACCCACTGCTCGCGCTGGATCACGGCGGCGCTCACCCGGTGCAGCTCGCCCGCGGGGGTGCCGGGCAGGTGCTGGAGGCGGCTCGAGCGCTGGAAGACGACCGCCACGGCCGTGTCGCCGCGCAGCGTGAGGCTGTCGATCCGGAAGGTGAGCGTGTCGAAGCGCTCGATCATCGCGAAGAGCCGCTCCGTGTACGCCCGCATGTCGGCGAAGGTGTGCGTGCGGCCGTCGGGCGTCTCGGTGTGGAAGTCCGCGGCGCGCAGCGCATAGACCGCGGCGGTATCCTGGGCGATGAAGGCGCGGGCGTTTTCGTCGTAGCGCGCCTCGAGCTCGCGGCGCACCCGGGCCAGGCGGTCCGGCGCCGGAGCCGCGCCCGGTGCGGCGGGCGTCTGGGCGTGGGCGCAGCCGGCCGCGAGAAGGAAGAGGCTCGACAGGACCGCGATCCTCACGCTGGGGACTCCGGTTGAGGAATGGACATTTGTGCCACGCCGCGGGGCGAGGGGCAAGATAGGCGGTCGTACCGGACCGTCCAGACTCTTTACGGGACATGGCTTCCGCTGGGCCCCTTCGGCCAGGTAGGGGTGGGCCAAGGTGCTGATGTCCCGCTCCCTGGCCGACGCCGGCACGATCTCCGCCGACGCCATCCGCGTGGTGCGGCAGTAGCGCGGATCGGGCAGCCCGGCATCCCGACGCGAAGGAGCCCCCGCCGGACGGACGCGGCGGGGGCTCTGCTTTCGTCGTCGCTGCTGGACCGGGGCGATGTCGCGGCGCCTCATACCAGGTTGCCGAGCATAGTTCTGGTTCCAAACAGATTGGAATCACACAGAGGACACAGAGAACACAGAGGGAACTGAAGGCGCGATTGAAGTTCTCTGTGTCCTCTGTGTCCTCTGTGAGAGGCTTTTCAGAAGCTGTACCTGAACGATGCTCTGCAAGGTGGGTATCAGACAGCGAGCATGCACCAGGTGAGGAGGCCGAACGCCGCCAGGCTGAGGACCGTCCGGACCGCGTGGAGCCGCTGCCAGCGCGACAGGAGTCTCGCCGCGGTCTCCAGATCCCACGTCACCCCGGGATCGAGGAGCCGCTTGTTGGTCGGCAGGATCGCCACGAACGTGAACGGGATCACCGCCCCCAGGAGGATTCCACCGATCAGCAAGGCCGCGTGCCCCAGGCGCAGCCACGCCGCGATTCCGCTGAGGAGGCCCAGGGCGGCCAGGCCGGCCTGCATGACGGTGGCCCGGCGGTAGCTCGGCGCGAACTCCTTCACGGCGAGCTCGGTGCCGCATTCGACGCGCGCGGGGTGCTCCACCAGGTTGATGTAGAGGGAAGCCCCGGCGAACAGTCCGGCGGCGAGGATCGCGATCAGCGCGAACACCATCGGAGTCTCCCTGCGTTTGGAAGGGCGAACCCTGACGATGCGCGCGCTCAGGTCTCGACGGGCTCGGCCTCGGCAGGTTCCGGCGCCGCGGCGGCCGGCGGGGTGGCGAGCGTGACCTGGCGGTCGTGGAAGACCGGGACGATGTCGTGGAGGTCGGCCCGGGCGCAGAAGGGGAGGTCCTCCTCCAGCCCCGCCTCCACGATCTGCCTCCCGGCCGCCGTCTTCGCCAGGAGCGCCTCCAGGTCGGCGAACTGCTCGCCCAGCGCCACGGCGGCGTGCGCGCCGTCGTTCAGCTCCCACCGCTCGCGCTTGCGCCGGGCCATCACCGCCGCGGCGATCCGCCCCGCGCAGACGGCGTCCTCCAGGCCGAACTTCCCCTCGCGCCCCGCGCACACCAGCACCGGCTCCACCTTCGGCCGCGCCAGGTCCGCCACCACCGCCGAGAGGTTGAGGAACGAGCCGATCACCACCCGCTTCGCGGCGGCCGCGGCCGTCAGGGCGACGGTGCCGTTGGTGGTGCTCATCACCAGCGTCTTCCCCGCCACCTTCCCGGCCGTGAACTCGCGCGGGCTGTTCCCCAGGTCGAACCCGTCGATCGGCAGCGCCTTGCGCTCGCCGCAGAGGAGCACCTCCTCGCGGCCCAGCGTGTTGGCCAGCCGGAGCGCCTCCTCGACCGACGCCACCGGGTACAGCGTGCGGGCGCCCGCGCCCAGCGCCTCCACGATGGTGCTGGAGGCGCGCAGCACGTCGATCACCACCACGGTGCGCTCGGCGATGTCGCCCGGCAGGAGCTCGCCGGGGGTGAGCAGGATGTCCAGCTTCATTCAGGCACCCGCCCGTTCGGCCACGTAGCGCTCCAGGAACTTGGTGTCCACCTCGCCGGCCACGAAGTCGGGGTGGTCCATCACCGCCTGCAGGAAGGGCACGGTGGTGTGCACCCCCTCGATCACCGTCTCGGCCAGCGAGCGCTTCATCCGCGCGATCGCCTCCTCGCGGGTGGAGGCGTGCACGATCAGCTTGGCCAGGAGGCTGTCGTAGTGCTGCGGCACCCGGTAGCCGGCGTAGACGTGCGTGTCGACCCGCACCCCGGGGCCGCCGGGGAGGTGGAACGTGGTCACCGTCCCCGGCGAGGGCGCGAAGCTCCGCGCCGGGTCCTCGGCGTTGATGCGGCACTCGATGGCGTGGCCGCGCAGCACGATCTCCCACTCGGGGATGGAGAGCGGCAGCCCCGCGGCCGCCCGCACCTGCTCCTTCACCAGGTCGAACCCCGTGCACATCTCGGTGACCGGGTGCTCCACCTGGATGCGGGTGTTCATCTCCATGAAGTAGAACGATTTGTCCTCGTTCAGCAGCATCTCGATGGTTCCCGCGCCCACGTACTGGATCGCCGCCGCGCCGCGCACCGCCGCCTCGCCCATCTCGTGGCGCAGCTCCGGGGTGAGGGCGGGGCTGGGCGCCTCCTCGATCAGCTTCTGGTGGCGGCGCTGGATCGAGCAGTCGCGCTCGCCCAGGTGCACCACCCGGCCGTGGCTGTCGCCCAGGATCTGGAACTCGATGTGGCGCGGCCGGGCCAGGTACTTCTCGATGTAGACCGAGTCGTCGCCGAAGGCGGCCGCCGCCTCGTTGCGCGCCATCGAGTACTGGCGCTCGAACTCCTCGGGCGTAGCCGCCACGCGCATTCCCTTGCCGCCCCCGCCGGCCGAGGCCTTGATCAGCACCGGGAAGCCGATCTGGCGCGCCTCGGCCAGCGCCTCGTCGGGGTCGGCGATGGCGTCGGTGCCGGGGACGATCGGCACCCCGTTCTCGCGCATGGTGCGCCGGGCGGTGGCCTTGTCGCCCATCACCCGGATCTGCTGCGGCGTGGGGCCGATGAAGGTGAGCCCGCTCACCTCGCAGATCTCCGAGAACTCGGCGTTCTCGGCCAGGAAGCCGTAGCCGGGGTGGATGGCGTCGGCGCCGGTGATCTCGGCCGCGGCCAGGATGCGCGGGATGTTCAGGTAGCTCTCGCGCGCCGGCGGCGGGCCGATGCAGACGTCCTCGTCGGCGAAGCGCACGTGCAGGCTCTCGCGGTCGGCCTCGGAGTACACGGCCACCGTGCGGATCCCCAGCTCGCGGCAGGCGCGGATGACCCGCAGCGCGATCTCGCCGCGGTTGGCGATCAGGACTTTGCGGAACACTGTCTCCCTAGGCCGTCTTCCGGGGGGACTCGGGCGCCCCGGCCCAGAGCTCCTGCTCGCCGGGCGAGACGCCCGAGACGCGCAGCGCGAACTCGCTGGGGTTCGACGCGTAGTGCATCGCCCACTCGTACGAGATCCACCCCTTGCCGTACAGCTCCAGCAGGCTCTGGTCGAAGGTCTGCATCCCGTAGCTCACCTTCCCCTCGGCGATGTGGTCGGGGATGGTGTGCAGCTCGGTGCCCTTGCGGATCAGCTCCGAGATGGTGGCGGTGTTCACCAGCACCTCGGCCGCGGGGACGCGCCCCGGCCGGTCGGCGCGGGGGATCAGCCGGAGCGAGACGATCGCCTTCAGCGCGTTGGCCAGCACGGCGCGGATCTCGTCGTGCTGGTGGGGCGGGAAGAACGAGATGATGCGGTTGATGGTCTGCGCCGCGTCGGTGGTGTGCAGCGTGGAGAGCACCATGTGGCCGGTGTCGGCCGCCTTCAGCACCGTCTCCATCGAGGGCCGGTCGCGGATCTCGCCCAGCATGATCACGTCGGGGTCCTGCCGCAGCACGTGCCGGAGCGCGTCGTGGAAGCTGAGCGTGTCGGCCCCCACCTCGCGCTGCGAGATGATCGACTGCACGTCGCGGTGCAGGAACTCGATCGGGTCCTCGATGGTGACCACGTTCACCGCCCGCCGCTCGTTCAGGTGGCGGATGAGCGCGGCCAGCGTGGTGGACTTCCCCGACCCCGTCACCCCGGTCACCAGCACCAGCCCGCGCGGCATGAGCGCGAGCTCCTCGAGCACCTTGGGCAGCTCCAGGGTGTCGAGCGTGGGCACGTCGACGGGGATGGCGCGGAAGGCCATCCCGAGCGTGCCCCGCTGCTGGAAGATGTTGGTGCGGAAGCGCCCGAGCCCGGGGACGCCGACGGCGAAGTCGATCTCCTTGTGCTCGTCGAAGTGCTCGCGCTGCTTGGGCTTGAGCAGCTGGTCGGAGGCCTTCTTCAGGTCTTCGGGCTTGAGCTGGGCGAGGCCGGTCTCGTGCAGCTCGCCGTTGACGCGGATGACGGGGCTGCGCCCCACCTTGAGGTGCAGGTCGCTCCCGCCCTTGCGCACCAGCTCTTCCAGGGCGTCGCGGAGGTTGAACTCCCTGCCGCCCGCCTTCTGCGCGGCGGCTTCGGTGGCGGTGTCGGACATGGGCTAGGCCGTGGGCTCGATGCGGAACAGGACCTGGCCGTACTCCACGGGCTCGCCGTTCTCGACGCAGATCTCCCGCACGGTGCCGGCCGCCTCCGACTCCAGCTCGTTCATCAGCTTCATCGCCTCGAGGATGCAGAGCGTCTGCCCCTTCGCCACGCGGCTGCCCACCTCGACGTACGGCGGGGCCTCGGGGGCGGGGGAGCGGTAGAAGGTCCCCACCATGGGGGACTTGATCTCGACCAGGTTCGACTTCGCCGCGGGGGCCGGGGCCGCCTCGCCCCCGGCGGACGACCCTGCGGCCGCCGCGGGCGCCGC